>LNZR01000001.1:0-23980 GCA_002007365.1 Epulopiscium sp. Nele67-Bin005
TGTCATAATTAATCCTTTCTAAAATCCAATCATTATCCCCTACAAATATTTTTCCCAGTTTATGTATAATTTTATCACATTACGCTCATAATGTTAAAGAATATTTTTTTAATTTACAAGCGAGGGAAAAACAATGGCTAATTTACAAAATACCGAAACAAGTCTAAACTTAATGCGTGCATTTGCTGGAGAATGTCAGGCATATACAAGATATCAATTTTTTGCGGCTGTTGCCAAAAAAGAAGGCTACAAAGAGCTTGAAGTAATGTTTAACGAAACAGCAATTAACGAAAAATCTCATGCCATGATTTATATGGATTTACTTTATAAAGGAATTGGCTCAAAAGAAGCTTCAATTCCTGTTAATGCAGAATATCCACTTGGAATTGGTAAAACTCTTGATAACTTAAAACATTCAGCAGAAAGTGAACATGATGAGCATACAAATGTATATCCTCATTTTGCAAAAGTTGCTGAAGATGAAGGGTTTTCAATGATTTCTCACCATTTCAAAATGATTGCCGAAATCGAAGCTCATCACGAACAAAGATTTAATCGTTTTGCAGAACAATTAGGAAGTAATACTTTATTTTCAAAACCTGATGAAGTTTATTACCGTTGTATTCATTGTGGACATATTCACAAAGCAACTGATGCTCCAAAAGTTTGTGCGAACTGTTTCCATTCAATTGGATATTTTGAAGTTGTTCCTTACCCATCAGTATAAAAAGTTGGCTCTTATGCAAAAGTATAGGAGCTTTTTGTAGTTTTCTAAGATTATAAAATCCTAAAATTTAAATTTATAAACTATATCAAAGTTGAACTTTTTTTCATATAATTATATTAGATAAAAATTTTATATTTTTGCACCTTCTAATTATCAATTGATAATTATATGATGGATTTAATATAAAATTTGCGCTTTGGAGTTAGGGGGTGAAACTTATGACAAATTTACTTATTACACTTTTTATAACTGATGCTGATGATACTTTATCTTCTTCGGTAAGAAAATCATATGGAATGCTTGCAAGTGCAGTTTCAATTTTGGCTAATATATTACTTTTTTTAATTAAATTTTTTGTGGGAATTATTTTTTCAAACATAGCAATTACAGCTGATGCAATAAACAATTTATCCGACATGGCAACATCTATTGTAGGAGCAGTTGGCTTTAAACTATCGGCAGAACCCCCAGATAAAGAACACCCTTTTGGTCATGCTAGAATTGAATATATTAGTGCATTATTTGTAGCAATTTTTATATTAATAATTGGGCTAAATCTTGCAAACTCCTCTATTGAAAAAATAATTACACCTGCTCCTGTAGTATTTAGTTGGAGTATGATAATCGCTTTATTATTCTCAATTGCAATTAAGCTATGGCTATCTCGATTTAATTCTACTCTTGGCAAAAAAATTGGTAGCCCAACTTTAAAAGCTATTGCAATGGATAGTTTAAATGATACTATATCTACATCAATAATTTTATTAGGGATTATTTTTTCTAGTTACACAAATATCCAACTTGATGGAATTTTGGGGCTAGTAGTCTCTCTATTTATTGTAAAATCAGGTCTCCAAATGGTTAAAGAAACAGTTAGCCCACTTCTTGGGGAAGCTCCTAACGAACAACTAGTAAATTCAATTCAACAAAAATTATGTTCATATGACGATGTTATAGACTTCCATGATTTAATAATCCATAATTATGGGCCAAATAAATATTTTGTTTCTGTTCATATAGAAATTGATGCGAATAATGACCTAATTAGTAGCCATAACATAGTTGAAAAAATTGAAAACGACTTCCTAAATGACTTAGATATTCACCTAGTTAGCCATATTGACCCAAAAATTTCTGCCTAATTACAATTGAAACATTTCCCAATATATGGTATAATTTATTTATTCCTCGAAAATTTAAGTTAACAATCTCTAGCATACGTGTTAGAGATTTTCTTTAGGACAAAAAAGTACAATCATCACGATTTTTGAATTTCAGCTTTTCAATCCTACTCTATTTAAATTAAAAATTTACAAAAAAATAGACTGTACACAATAAGTGTACAGTCTATTTTTAATTATTATTCAGTTGTTTTAATATTTTTAGCAATTACACACTGAATATTCCATTCATCATTTACTAATTCTACATCAAATGCTACAGCGTTTTCATCAACATATCTTCCTGTTGTTAAAGTAATCTCAAACATTTTAAACCCTAAATTTTTAATGATATTTAGCATATCACATTGGTGTTTTTGCTCAAATGCGTGCCAAATTGGTGTTGAAATTTGTTCTAATTCTTTTGCAGTTGCAGGAAAAGCTACCTTTTGTCTAACAAAAATGTGGTTTGAAGTTGCCTCATCTTCTACCAACATAAAAGTCAAGTTTGGATTGTCCACCAAATTTTGATAGTGGTCTGCCACTGGACTGATGTAAATATAAGCTTTGTTGTTAAAAATTACAAATGGTGCTTCGCTTGACCAAGGCTTTCCTTCCTTATTAATTGTACCCAATACTGAACTTTTGTTCAAAAATAAATTTTGCATCTTATCCTCCCTAAATATGTAAAAATTAAAAATTTGAGTGGTTTAATCATATCATAAATATTCTATTAAATCTATATTTTTTTAATTAATAAAAAGTTACAAATCATTAAACTGTTACTTGTAACTAATAATTCTACGTCGATAATAGTTTTCACAATATTTTTATTTTGCTAATTTTTTCCAATTGATTATTAGAGCTATTATAAACTGAAACTTTCCATCATTTAACTTGACAATGAGTTTCAATTAGGTTAGTATAAAAGTATACTTTAAAAAATTTATTACATAAAATTATTTTTTATAGTTATTGCAAAGTGGAAATTTTGTGCATTTTAAATATGCAATAAATGTAGAGAAACGAGGGAATTTAACATGAAAAAAATCGCAATTTATGGAAAAGGTGGAATTGGAAAATCTACTACAACATCAAATTTATCTGCTGCTCTTTCGGAAAAGGGGTATAAAGTTATGCAAATTGGTTGTGACCCAAAGGCCGACTCAGTTAAAAATTTGATGGCAGGTAAAAAAATTCCAACTGTGCTTGAGCAACTTAAAGAAAAAGGTGATGACCTAGAACTTAGCGATATTGTTTTTGAGGGTTATAATGGAGTTTTATGTGTGGAATCTGGTGGTCCAACGCCTGGTATTGGGTGTGCTGGTCGTGGAATTATTTCGGCTTTTGAAAAGCTTGAGGAGCTTGAGGCTTTTGAAGAATATAACCCAGATATCGTTATTTATGATGTTCTTGGAGATGTAGTTTGTGGTGGATTTGCTATGCCAATTCGTGGAGGATATGCAAAAGATGTATTTATCGTATCTTCTGGTGAAATGATGGCCTTATATGCAGCAAGTAATATTGCTTCTGCCATTGGGAATTTTGGAAAACGTGGTTATGCCTCATTAAAGGGGATAATTCTTAACGCCAAAAATATTGATAATGAAAAAGAAATCGTTCAAAAAGCGTGTGATGAGATTGGGACTAACATCGTTTCATACATTCCTCGTTCACAAGATATCCAAGACGCTGAACATAAAGGTGGTACGGTGTTTGAATTTTTAGATAAATCAATTATGAAAGGAGTTTATCTTGAGCTTGCTGATAAAATTTTAGAAGCTAGTGAAGATATTTAATAACCGTGGAAAATAGTGTAAAAACATCTCGTGTGGTAGCTGTTTGTTTGACATTAGTAGGATTAATTTTGGGAATGTCAATAGTAGCTCTAAACGTTGGTAGTGCTGGGTATTCGGTGTCAGAAATTATTAATGCAATCTTTTCTGATGAGCCTAGCACAGTTAAAGTTGTTGTTATGAATTTAAGATTACCAAGGGTTATTCTTGGTTTAATCGTTGGGGCTTCTCTTGCAGTTGCTGGAGCAATTTTACAATCTGTAATGGGAAATCCTCTTGCTGACCCTGGGACTATTGGGGTTTCGGCTGGTGCTGGAACGGCTGCAATTACAATACTTTTGCTGTTTCCACACCTTAGTGCATCAGTGCCTATATTTGCATTTGTTGGTGCTGGGCTTACTTGCGTATTAATTTTTGTTATGGCATGGGATAACGGAATTTCACCTATGCGAATTATATTATCTGGAGTAGCTATAAATAGTGTCCTTGGCGCATATAATTCATTCTTGCAACTACTTCACGCAGACGATTTACAAAATGTGCTTGCCTTTATGAATGGGAGTTTATCTGGTCGTTCATGGAACCAAGTTTACATAGCTTTGGCATATGGTAGTGTTGGGTTAATTCTTGCATTTTGTTGTACAAAAACTGCAAATCTTCTTCTTCTTGGTGAAGATATGGCCAAAAGCCTTGGAGTTAATGTAAACAAAAGTAGAATTGCACTTTCTGCTGTTTCTGCATTTTTGGCAGCTTCAACAGTTACAGTAGTTGGAATGATTGGATTTGTTGGGCTTGTAGTTCCTCATATGGCAAGACTTATGGTAGGTTCTGATTATAAAGCACTTCTTCCTACATCAACTTTACTTGGTGGGTTAGTATTGTTAGTTGCTGACACAGTAGGTAGAGTTATTATCCCAGGAATGGAAGTACCTGTTGGAATTATTATGGCTCTTGTTGGTGGACCATTTTTCTTATATATGTTGAAAAAGCGAGGAAAAGTTTATGGAGGTTAATGCACGTGGTGTACAAATTGGCTATGGCGAACACGTTATAGTAAATGAAATTGATATTGATATTAAGCAAGGCGAAATTACTACGATTATTGGACCTAATGGTTCTGGAAAATCAACAGTTTTGAAGGCATTAACTCGTCTTCTTGATTACAAAATTGGAACGATTGATGTTGATGGAGAAGATATTCGCAAAATTGAGAGCAAGGACCTTGCAAAAAAGATGGGGGTACTTCCTCAAAAACATCAAGCTCCACCAGATTTTAAAGTCAAAGATTTGGTATCATTTGGAAGAATGCCATATCAAAAATGGTTTCAGGGCAACACCAAAGAAGATGATGAAATAGTTGAGTGGGCCATGAAAGAAGCTGGAGTTTATGAGCTTCGTGAGAGGTCAATTCAAGCTTGTTCTGGTGGTCAGGCTCAAAGGGTATGGATTGCTACTGTGCTTGCCCAAAAACCACAAATCTTATTTTTAGATGAACCAACTACTTATCTTGATATTTCGTATCAGCTAGAAACTATGCGCCTTCTAAAAAGATTAAACAAAAGTTCAGGAATTGGTGTAGTTATGGTGCTTCACGATTTATCACACGCATTGGAAGTTAGTGATAAGATTGTAGTTATCAAAGACGGAAAAAAATATTCTGAGGGAACTCCGGCAGAGGTTGTGACTCCTCAGATGATGAAAGAAGTTTATGGAGTTGCTTGCGAAATCGTATTTATAAATGGTCGCAAAAATCCAGTTATTGCATACGATGAAATAGTTTAATTTACAAAAAGTGTAAGGAGTTTCTTCCTTATATATAGGGATAAATAATTTATTTCTCTATTTTGAGGGAATTTAGAGAAATATTACCCTTACTTACAACAAATAATTTTGAGGAGTTTACTTTTCTTTATTTATTGGGGCATGGGGTCTACCCCATAAGCAACCTGTTGCTTCACCTACTTACAACAAATAATTTTGAGGAGTTTACTTTTCTTTTTTATTGGGGCATGGGGTCTTACCCCATAAGCAACCTGTTGCTTCACCTACTTACAACAAATAATTTTGAGGAGATATTTATGAATGGTAAAAAAATTATCAGCCGTTTAAAAAGGCTGAGCGACGTTGAAACAATAAAAGACGTTGAACAACTAACTCACACTCTCTTCCCAGGGAGTCACTGCCCACTAATGGGAGCTGCACTTGTGGCAAAAGGTATTGAAAACTCTATGGTTATGGTTATTGGAACAGACGAATGTGCGTACTACACAAAAACGCTTACAATCAATAAAGATTTTGGTGGAATTCGTGGAAGATGCGTATCTGTAGTTATTGATAACCATGATGTTACATTTGGAAGTGCCGAAACTACAGAGCGTGCATTTGATGAGATGATTAAAGAATACTCACCAACTTGTGTATTTTTGGTTACAACTTGTGTAATTGAAATTATTGGAGATGATTTTGACAGTATCGCAGACCAGTTAACAGAAAAATACAATTTACCAGTTATGGCTGTTCACACAGAACATTTTAAATGCGCTGACCATATCCCTGGGATTGAAAGAACAATTACAGCTTGTTTTAGTATGATGGAAGATGCTCCTAAATCTAATTGTGTAAATATTTTGGGTCAACGATTAGGACGTTTTGACGGAACAGAACTTCATACAGAATTAGTTAATGCTGGTGTAGAAATCGGTTTAATGTTGCCTTCTGGTTGCACAATTGATGATATTAAAGTTGCATCAGGAGCAAAAGTTAACGTTGTTGTAAATGAAACTGCCCTACCACTTGCAAAACTTATGGAAGAAAAATTTGGTGTTCCGTATGTAAGTTTTGAAAGATACGGAAGCCTAGAACTTACTTTAAACAGCTATAAAACTTTGTTTAATCACCTAGAAATGGAACTTCCTGCTAACACTTTGGCAAAATATGAAGAAGCTAAAGAAGCACTACAAGTTGCAAAAGCTGATTTAGACGGAGTTACATATATTTATGGAAACACTCCATTTTCAATTTTTGAAGTAAATGCATTTATGGTAAGTATAGGTATGCAACCACTGTTAATTCAAGCTTCTAAATTTAACGAAAGAGATGTTATTTGGCAAAAAGAAATCCTAGAAACAGTTGACCCACTAATTACAAAATCTGCAAATATCACACCTCTTCAATACGTTTATGATGAATTACAACCAAATTTATACTTAGGTCATGAGTACGCTGGTAGATTAAAAGATAAAAATATTGCACTAGTTACGCTAGACCAAGCAAATTCGTTGTTAGGATTTGAAACAGCACTATTTTTAGTAAATAACTTAGTTGCCTGTGCAAAACTTGCCGAACAATACAGAAATGGTGATAAAAGCGCTATGATGCCACCAATGATGATGGCTATGATGAGTGGAGGGGCAAAACCAAAAATGCCTCATGGAAAAATGCCTCACGGTGCTATGCCACCACACGGAAAAATGAACGCACATAAGGAGGAAAAAACACATGGGACTATGTAGATTTTTGCCAACACCATCAGATAGAATGGGGTTACTTTGGAGCTTATTATCAGTAAAGGGGAGTATTGTTTTGGAATATGGCCCAGCTGGAACAACTCATTATAGTATGGGATTTTTGGGGAAACTTGGAGTGGAGCAAGAGGAGCAACTTTTTACAACTCATATGAGCGAAGATGATGTAATTATGGGAGATGTTTCACGCCTAGAAAATTCTATAGTTGAGCTAGATGAGAGCTATTCACCAAAAGTTATTTTTGTTGTTGCATCATCAACTTCAGAAGTTATCGGAACAGATATCAAAGGTGTTTGTAGATATATGCAACCAGAAGTTAATGCAAAATTAATCCCTTGTGATGTTGGAGGGTTTAGAGGAGATTATACGGTTGGAGTTGCCTTTGCGTACAACCATATCGTAAAAAATCTAACAGCTCCAACTGATGAGGTTAAAAATAACTTTAATCTACTTGGTCTTTCTGTAGGAAATTATAGAGCGCATTCTGATAAACATGAGGTTATTCGCCTACTCAAAGAAGGTTTTAACCTAGAAACAGGCGCTGTTTTATGTTGTGAAACTTCGGTATCTCAAATTGAACAAATGTCATCAGCCAAAATTAATATCGTAGTTGGTTATGAGGCAATTAAAACTGCTCAATACTTAGAGAAAAAATTTGGAACTCCATATATAGTAGGTATGCCTTATGGATATACTGGTACAAAGAAATGGTTAGAGCAAATTGGAGAAGTTTTGGAACAAGCTCCAGACGCAACTTTGATGAAAGAAATTGATAGCAAAATTAGCGACACTTCTTTTTACAAAATGTATGGACGTATGTTCAAAAAAGCGCCAAAAGCTTGTATTGTTGGGGATTATGATAGAGTTGTTGGGCTTAGTACCCTGATGGAAGACTTTGGGGCTACAGTTGAAAATAAAATTTCACTTCATACATTAAAAGCTGTCAAAGAAGAAGTAAGTGATATTTCATATTTTGAAAATGAAGGGGAAAAAATGCAAGCATTAGAAAGTATTTCGGATACATTTTTATTAGCAGATGAAATTTCTATTATGCTAGCAAACGATACTAACAAAAGTATGTGTGTAAATTCTCCAACGGTTTACAAAACACAAACTGCTACTCACTTGCCTATTGTAGGGGTGCGTGGCACTGACATGATACGAGAAGCTTATGATGAATATATTAGAACACTTTAGTTAAAGTAGTTTCTAAGACGATAGTTTAATTTTTATTTAATATTTAGGAGGCAATAATGGGAAAATTATTTAAGAGCTTTTTAGCTTGTTCATTAGCATTTGGAATGGCATTCGCACCATCAACAACAACTTACGCAATGGGTGCAGATGCAGCTGTTATTTTAGAACTGAGTGAAGCTCGTTCAAACGACTTTGCAGGATTACAAAATGGTCACTACGTAGCAACTACAAACATCGTAAAAGAAGCTACAGACGATGCATCAATCTACAAAAATCGTATGCATTTTGATACTGCAGAATTAACAGTAATCAATGGGGTAGCAACAGTTGCATTATTTATCGAAAACACTTCTGTAATTTACCCTCCAGAATTTATCAACCAAAATAATGAGTGGGTAGAAGCAACTCACGAAGTTGTAAGCGTTGATGGTACAGAGTATTACAAATTTAACGTTGTAACTACATCAAATGAAATCTTCATGAGAGCTATGGGTGATTTCCCAGGGTGTAGAGTAATTCTTAATGATGTTGAGTTAGTTGAAGTAATTGAAGGAACATTTGCTTTTGACGGAGATTTTTCAGAATTAGTAAATGGTAAATACGTTGCAACTCAAAACGTTTGGAAAGCTACAGCTGATGAAGACTCAACTTACAAAAAGCATATGTACTTTGAAACTGCTGATTTTGTGGTAGAAAACGGGTTAGCTTCTGTAGAATTATTCATTATTAATGATGATGTAATTTATCCACCAGAATATTTAACAGCTGATGGAGAATGGGTTTTTGCTGAAATGGAAGAAGTAGTGATTGATGGGGTTGACCACTACAAATTTATCGTTCCAACTACATCTTTTGAATTGACTATCAAAGCAAAAGGACCATACCCAGAGTGTAGAGTACTTCTTTCTGAAGTGCAATTAGTTGAAGCGTTTGAAGAAGAATGTACTGATGCTTGTTGCGTTGAAGAAGTTATCGTTGAAGTTATCGAAGAAGAAGAAGAATGTACTGATGCTTGTTGTGTAGCAGAATAATAAAATTTACCTCTCCCTTTTTGGGAGGGGAATAACTTATAAGGGGTGCAATAAATGAGTAAAATTTTAAAAAAATCTCTTGCATTGTGTGTGGGTGCAAGTTTATTAGTAGGCTGTGGGAGTACTGTAGATACAAGTAGCAATAATACAACTACAACAGATGATAAAATAGAATTTATCCTAAGACATACAGACGACTTGATAGCTCAAGGTTATGAAGACATTGTGCTAGATTATATTCCACAAAAAATAGTTACAGTTAGTAGTTATCCTGTACTTACACTTTATGAAATGGGTGTGGATTTATATGCAGTGCCAGCAACTACAACTTTTGAATATCCAGACGATTTAGGGGCAGAAATTTTTTCTGGAGTAATGAGTTCCAATTTTGATTTAGAAGGACTAATTGCAATGGAGCCAGACCTTGTAATATTCCCAGAATCGGTTATGTATATTCATGGTGAAACGCTAAAATCAACGGGAATTCCTGTTTATGCAATGGGAATGAGTGATAGAAGTGGAAATATGAATGCATATGAATACATAAAAAACCAAACAGAAGTTTTAACAGAAGCATTTGGTATCACTTCTCAAGCCAAATCGGCAGCCAACGCAATTAATCAACGTTTTGAAGACTTAGAATACAAAATCGAGCTTGCAAAACCTTATTTTGATGGGCAAACTTATGTTGCAATTATGTTATCAACACCAACAGATTATTATTTACAAAGCTCAAGTTCGATTTTAGGAACTATGATGAGCATGTTTGGTTGGGAAGAAATTTTTGACTCTCAAGATGGAGGGTTTGCACATGGCTCTACAGGAATTTTAAATTTAGAAGAAATAGTGGGTGTTGAAACTGACCAAGTAATTTTCATTGCTTCAGGTGCGTCAAACTTAGATGAAGCCTACACTCTAACTCAAGAAGCACTTGATACTAATCGTCCAGTTTGGGAGGCTGTTCCTGCTGTAGGCCGTGGAGATTATACTCCATTAACATCGGCATATTTTGTAAGTAGTGGACTTACTATGATTGATAGCATGCATTCTTTGCTAGATTTATTACTCGGTGACATCAATATTTATGGTACTCTTGAAGTTATTTCTGATGAACAGGAAGATATTTCTGCCGAAATTGAAAACATCTCTAATGAACAAGATGATATTCAAGAAGAAATAGCTGAACTTATTGAAGAAATCGAAGAGTTAAAAGAGGAAGTTGAAGAGGTTACTTCTGAACCTACTCCTGAACCTGAACCTGCTCCTGAGCCAGAGCCTATTCCTGAGCCAGAGCCTATTCCTGAACCAGAGCCTGCTCCTGAGCCAGAGCCTATTCCTGAACCAGAGCCTGCTCCTGAACCTGAACCTACTCCTGAGCCAGAGCCTGCTCCTGAACCAGAGCAATTAGAGCCAGAAATTATCGAGGAAGAAGAATGTACTGACGCTTGTTGTGCAGAACCTGAAGAAGAAATTATCGAAGAAGTTGTAGTTGAAGAAGTTATTATCGAGGAAATCATCGAAGAAATTCCTGAAGATGAAGAAACTAGCATCGAAAACGCAACATACACTGCAAGTATTTCATTAATCGATCCAGATAATGGTCCTGGTATGACTCGTGATTGGTACGTTCAAAGTGGATTAAACTTAGAAGTTCGTGATGGAAGATACTTCTTAACTCTTGAAGCCAAAGATAGTTTTATGTTTGTTGGTGAGATGGAGTATGACTTAGTTCGTGGTATGGCCTATGAAAAAGATGGAGTCATGACAGAAGTTGGTTATGAATTATTTGAGCGTGACGGTTCAATGTTTGCTAGAGCTGAAATTGAGCTACCAAGTTTAGAGGATAGTGTATTAGTCGAATTAACACTATATATTCCAATCATTCAAGGAACAAGTTCCGAAACATTAAGCCTAAGTATTAGGGATTATAACTAAAAACTAAAAAGGGTAGTAGACCTGCCCTTCTCTTTTTAAAATAAACATTTTGGAGGACAATATGGGAAAAAATATAAGAAAGAAAATTGCTAATTTATTGGCGTGTGCTGTTGTTGTGCAAACTGTGGCAAGCCCTGCACTTTATGCAACACCAGTTAATGAGGATATCATCACAATTCCACTTGAAACACTAGAATTATCAACAACAACTACAACGCCATCTACTTATGAAATTGAACCAACATCAACACTTTCTAACGGAAATTATGGTGCTAATATTTCTGTTGATGGAATTGACAGCTCTATGACAGTTGGATATTACCAATCTGAAAATGTAAATATTCTTATTGATAATGGAAGTTATTATTTAACTTTGGTTATTGATGACCAAAATACAATGATGGGGCAAACTTACACTAACATCGTTGATGGCATCGAAGTTTTAGTTAATGGTGAGTATGTTTCTGCTGATGTTACAAAAGTAACAAGTGGTGATATGAGTTATGCAATTGCTACTATTGAACTTGATGATTTATCATCTCCTATCCAAATTAAAGGTTCTTTCTTCAAAAATGCTGGTGTATTTTTTGCTCCTGATGGTAGCAGTGAAGAAGTAATTATCACTATCGACGAAAGTTCTCTAAGCCTTGGTACTGGTAGCATTCCTACTCCTGATAATAACGCAGGTATTTCTAATGGTGAGTACGGAACTTCTATCTCTGTTGCTGAAGTTAGTGGTGGCAACTCTATGACTGCTCAATATTTCCAAACTGACAATGTTCATCTTGTTGCTGAGAACGGGAATTATTCTTTAAGTCTTGTTATTAAAGATGAAAGTTTTATGGGTGGTCAAACTTATACTAACACTGTTGATAGTATCGAAGTTTTAACTAACGGGGTTTATTCTGAAGTTTCTCTTGATAGAGTTGTTAGTGACGGGGTTCATTATGCAATCGCTACTATTGAATTAAATGATTTATCATCTCCTGTTCAAATTAAAGGTTCTTTCTTTGCTAATGCAAACGTTGTTTTCATTCCAGGTGGTAGCAGTGAAGAAGTAATTATCACTATCGACGAAAGTTCTCTAAGCCTTGGTACTGGTAGCATTCCTACTCCTGATGGAGATACAGAAAATGACCTAATTAATTATGCTGATGGAACTTATACAGGAGTATTAAATTTTTCAGATTATGCAGACTACCTACCATTTAATGATGTAAGATTTAGCCTAGAAAATGGTGAAGCCACTATTACTTTATACGTGGAACAAACTGAAGGCATTGATATTCCTAAACAATTTGTAAATGGTGAGTGGCAAGAAGTAAATTACACTTTAGAAAGCCATATGATTGGGTTTACTTCTACAAATTTCTACCGTTGCGAATTTGTAACTAGCAGTAGCCAAAATTTATTTTCGATTGTTGATGGAGAAGAATTTACTATAACTCTTTCTGATTTAGACAAACAAATTAGCGATATGAGTCAACTTTCTAACGGAAATTATACTGCTAATATTAACATTTGGAAAGAAACTTCTGATGTTGAGTCAACTGTTGCAAATAGAATTCCTACAGAGTTTAGAACTGTTGATTTATCAGTAGAAAACGGAGTAGCTACAGTTACTTTATATATCGAGAAAAATTCTGATATGGTTGTTCCTCCAGAATATTTAAACGTTGATGGTGAGTGGCAACTAGCTCATAATATCGAACTTATAGAAATCGCTGGGCAAACTAATCCATTCTATCAATTTGAGGTACAAACAATTTCTGATACAGCTGAAATTAGATGTATGCAAATGACAGAAGGCGTATTCATGGCTGGCGCTAGAATTGTTCTAAACGATATCAAAGAAGCTACATCTACCGAAAACACTGGTGATTTATCACAATATCAAGATGGAACTTATACTGCAACAGCTAATTTCTTAGAATTAAATAGCGATAATGAATATTCAAATTCTGCATACCTTCCATTTAATGATGTACGATTTGAAATTGCTGATGGAGTTGCCAAAGTAACTTTTTATGTTGAACAAACTGAAGGCGTTAACGCTCCTAAATATCAAACTGAAAATCTAACATGGCAAGAAGTAGACTACACTCTAGAAAGCCATATGATTGGGTTTACTTCTACAAATTTCTACCGTTGTGAATTTGAAACTTCATCTAGTGAAACTATCTTCACAATTATTGAAGATGAACAATTTAGATTAGTATTATCAGACCTTGAAAATCAAATTAGCGACATGAGCCAACTTTCTGGTGTAAAATATAGCGCTGATATTAACATCTGGAAAGAAACTTCTGATGTTGACTCAACTGTTGCAAACAGAATTCCTACACAATTTAGAACTGTAGAAGTTAATGTTGAGAGTGGATTAGCTACAGTTACTTTATATATCGAGAAAAATTCTGATATGGTTGTTCCTCCAGAATATTTAAATCTTGATGGTGAGTGGCAACTAGCTCATAATATCGAACTTGTAGAAATTGCTGGGCAAGATAATCCATTCTACAAATTTGAAGTACAAACAATTTCTGACACTGTAGAAGTTAGATGTATGCAAATGACAGAAGGCGTATTCATGGCTGGCGCTAGAATTGTTCTTAGCAATATCCGTGATTATGAGACTCCTGTAGAAAGCGATTTCTTAACTTATGCAAACGGAGAATACAAAGCTAATATTGATATCCTAAAAGAAACAGAAGATGAAACTTCAATTTATGCAAATAGAATGCCATTTACAGAAGTTGATGTAAATATCAATAATGGAATTGCAACAGTTAGCCTACTTCTTGAAAAAAATTCGGATATGATTGTTGCTCCTGAATATTTCCAAAATGACGAATGGGTGGACGCAAACGCACAACTAATCGACATCGAAGACCAAGAATATCAGTTTTATTCATTTGATGTACCAACTACACAAACTACATTTTTAATTCGTGCAATGGAAATGAATGGTACAGTTATGCCAGGGTGTAGAATTATCCTAAATGACATTACACCAGTTGATGATTTTGTTGGTGGAGATGACTCTAACAACGGAAGTACAGACGGTGGAACTAGTAGTGGTGGTTCTTCTGGTGGCTCATCAGATGATACTACTACCGAAGGACAGCAAGGCGAAGTTTTAGATGGTACTTATAATGTAAGCGCTAATATTACTTTACCAGATGGTGGCGAATCTGTTTCTGGAAAATTCTATCAAGATACAAACTTAAACTTAGTAGTTAAAGATGGTAACTTTACATTAACAGTTGTAATTAATGATGGTTGGATTTTCTCAGGTGAATACGTACCAAATATCGTTGATGCACTAGAACACAAAGTAAATGGAACTTACCAATCATTAAGCCTAAGAAAAGGAAGCATCGGTGACTTAGGATACGTTACAGCTGATATTTCATTCTCTGATATTAATGAACCAATTTATTTAAAAGGTACATTCTTTGGGCAAACTGACCTATCTTGGATGGCAGGAGGAAGCTCTACCGAAGAAGTTATGATGGTACTTGATACTTCTACTTTAAACTTTGGTAGTGGTGGAATTGCTCCTACAGTTATGGATACAGATGCCACAGCTGATGAAGATGAAACTGAAGCAATTATCGAAGAATTTACTTTAACAAACGGTACAATTACTCTAACTCTAAGTGAAGAAGATGAAGATTTAGACGAAGACCGTTTTAGTGCAACTTACTCAATCAATGGAGCAGATGCCAAAGACCTAGAACTTAACAACTTTGATATGGACGAAACTACTGTAATGTATACGTTTGAAGCATTTACGCAAACAGAAGAAGAGCAAACTATTGTAGTTGCTGTTCAACTAGATAGCCAAGATGAAATTGAAAGAACAATTGTAATTCCTGCACTTGGTGATGATAGTGAAATTGTAATTATCCCTGCATTTTCATTTAAAGAAAATCTTACAGAAGTAGCATATATCCAAGGGTATGGCGACGGTACATTTAGACCTACAAACACAATTACTCGTGAAGAAGCATTAACTATGTTTGGACGACTAATTAACGTTACTCCAGAAAGTTATAAAGCTATTGATTTACGAGTTACAGATACAACAAACACTGGGCTTGCCAAATTATTTGCTAGAAAAAACCTTCTTGTTGATTACACAGAAGATGGATATTTAGTTCAAGTTCCACTATTAAGTAACCTAAATATCGTTGATGCTGATGGCGAAAAAATCAAAATTGTTGATGATGTTGCCTTCATTGAAGTAGCTGATTTTGATGATGAAGTTACTTTATACATTAACGAAAGCATTGTACAGTTAACATTTGAGGAGAGTTCTTATTCTTTATTATTAGAAACAGAAACTCAAGCTCAAACTAGATTATTTAATTCTCTTGGTCTAACTAACGTTCTAACAAACAACAAAGAAGGCATAACTAGAGAAGACTTTACTAAAATGTTAGTGGCATTTTCTAATCCAACGGCTATTGTTGAAGGTCCAGAGTTTAGCGACATTTCTCCAAACCACTCTAGCTACAACGCTATTTTATTAGCTACAAGTGCTGGCTTTATTAGAGGTTATGAAGATAATACCTTTAGACCAGAAAACGTTGTTACTCGTGCAGAAGCTGTTACTATGATTAATAGAATGATTGGCGATGCTGAAGAAGCTCCTAAAAATTCATCTCCATTTATTGATGTTCAAACATCACATTGGGCATTTGAAGATATTTATAGAGCATTTAACTAATAAAAAAACCAGTTAGATAACTTTATGTTACCTAACTGGTTTTTTTAACTTATAGTTTTTTTGATATCCTCTATTAGATTCGTCTGTAACTTAGAAATATTACTACCTTCTAATATTTTCTTACATGCCACTTTATAAGTTAGTTTACTTTGATTTCTTCTTTGTATAACACAATGCCAAAAATTTTTATCATTAAAAATCCTATCTACATAGCTTTTTACCAATTCTTTTATTGTCTCTTTTAACTTGTCAATACTACTAAGAAAAATTTGATTTAAAAGTTCATCAATACGCGTAAACCCTTCTTCTCCCTGTTCTCTTACTTGAGTTCTAAGAGTTTTTAACATATTATTTTTTAAGATAATTGCATCTGACTGTAAATTATAACTAATACTTTCTATGAAGTCATTATAAAATACCCCTGTATAGTTCCACACTGTACCTCTTGATTCAGTCTTTCCATTATTTTTTGCTAAAGTAGCTAAACTATTCGGATGAAGTTTGCATACTTCTTGACAAGTTTTATCTAAATAATTTTTTAGTTCATTATCTATCCTATTACATTGACTCTTATTTAACTCAACTTTAAAATTATTTACTTCTCCTTCAAGTACACTATTATAACTATGGCAAAATTTATTATTAATTGACTGATAAATTATATCTATATAAAATTTAATATAACGTTCTAAGACATTTTGATTTTGTTGACATATTGCATCAATATAATTAACTATATTTTGAAGATTTTCTTCACGTATATCTTCGTTATCAAGTTTTATCCCCTCTTCTAACTTTTTCATTCCCTTAAAAGGAGTAAATATACTAAAATTATATATCTCACCATTTTCACCTAAATAAGATCTAATTTTATCTAAATTTTCCTTTAAAGTTTCCTTTACCTCCTCATTTAATTCATCTTTATCTATAGGACGAGCATCTTGTTTAAACTTATCTATTTTTTCTCTTTCAACATCTTCAATAACTTTCTTTCCTATAGCCTTACTTTTAGCCGAATTATTTGTTGCATTTATCAAAACGATAAAATTTAATAATTTATCAGCTGTGGTCCCTAAATCTTTTAATTTTTGCTTATAGTAATCTCTAACAAACTCATCTAAGTTTTTAAAGTCATTAATATATATAATTAAATTTTTTGGATTATTTATTAACTCTAATAAATCTTCTCTACTATTTAGTTTCTCATTAGAACTAATGCCTCTAGTATCAATAATATAATTAATAGTATCTGGCAAATTAATATATTCGCTAGAAATATTAATTACCAATTCTTGAGGTATTATAAATTTTTCACCTTGGGCATAATTATAATTATACACAATATTATGTAATCCCATTAATACTTCATTTCTATTATTCCCTTTTACAAGTTCTATAATATCCTCACTTGCTTCATCAGAAGTGATACCTAATACGTTCTTTAAGTATTGCACCCCATCATTAATACATTCTTGTTGATTATTCAACAACTTCTCTAGCTCATCTATTTCTTCAACCTCTAACTTTGCTTCTATTAAAGTCTTATGCTCCTCAGAAATTTCACTGCTAATATCGCTCTCTACTTTTGCTAAACAATAATTCTCTAGTATTTCATTCAGCATAGAAACTGAACATGGTTTAATTGTTACATAGCTTTCTCCTTCAACTCTATTAATTTTGATCGTAAACGCTGTAGTATGGCCACCTTCATCTGAAGGCATAACTTGTACTAAATTTCCATCTGTATCCCTAAAATAAAAATCTAGCAAACTCGAAATACATGTTGTCTTTCCATTTCCACTTTTTCCAACAAATACCAGTGTTCGTTCTTCCCCTAATCTTTGATTCATCATCTCAAGAGTACTAGTAAAGCCCGCTAACTCTATTGCTTTTATACCTTCTATATCTTTAGATTCTAGATATTTAGATGCATCTTTTTGCACTTGCTTAACACTATTCTTAATCTCTTTTATTTTCATATACTTTACCTCATTTTTTATTATAAAAGCCCAACATTAATGTCCTGATATTATTCTCAATTATTATTAGAACTATGTTATATATTATATTCTTTTTTCCAAAATGTCAATTATTTCTACATAAATTTTCCATTTTATTATTTAGTACATAAATAATATTTTAATATTTTTTCAAAGTATATTTATTAAATTACAACCAAAAAACCTCCCTAGATTTTGGCTAGAGAGGTAAAAAGAGACAAAAAAGGTCGATCATCACGATTTTTGAAATCCAGATTTTATTCGATTGCTATAGTCTATATGAAATTTACATTTTAATATATAAATTTTATTTATGAAGCTTGAGGCGTTTGAATTATAGTTGCCTCTTTTTTTGGTGACACATCTTTAGAAATAATTAGGTAAAATGTTGGTAACAGTATTAGAACCAAAAGTGTTGATGTTAGTAGCCCTCCAACTATTATTATCCCCATTCCTTGTAGAAGTTGAGAACCTTCTCCAATTCCTAAAGCTAGTGGTAACATTGACAATATTGTTGTGGCTGTTGTCATCAAAATTGGTCGCATACGCATACGTCCACTAATTACTAACGCTTCTTCTAGTGGCATTTCTTGTTTTAGCATATTTGCAGTATCAACAAAAAGTATACCATTGTTTACTACAATTCCTGTTAACATTAGTAATCCTACCAATGAAACTAACGTTAAATCTTGCCCAGAAATCGCCAACAATCCAAACGACCCTATAAAACTAAATATAACGCTTGTCATTACCATCAAAGAATACCTTATCGACTCAAATTGCATCGCCATAACCATAAATACCATAAATATCCCTGTCATTACAGCACTTATAATTACTGGCATCTCTGCTTCTAGGGGGTCTGCGATAAGTGCCGAAGTTACATATACTATACCGTCTGGCATTTCGTCCATAATTGTTTGGACTTCTGATTTTACATAAGGCAAATATTGCTCCTCTGTATAAGCTTTTAAATCAATATAATACGAACCATCAACAGCACTCAACGACTGCTCAACCTCATCAAACACAAGTTCAGCAATATCACTGAGTACAATTTTACCTTGTGGTGTATCAATAGGCATAGCCATCAATTTATTAAAATCATCATAATATCCATCTGGATAATTAACTATAATATCATACTCATTCCCACGGATACCAAGCGTCCCAACGTCTATTCCATTATTTACAGAATAAATTATTTGAGCCACCGAACCAACTTGCATTCCATAATGAGCAGTTTTTAGAGGGTCAATTTCAATTTTTGCCTGCGAACCACCTGCACCCATAGTTGAAGTCACTCTCGTAACCCCAAGAATATTATACATTTCTTCTTGAATACGAATAGCCTCTTCTTTTACAGAGTCAAAATCAACTCCATAAACCGAAATACTAGCATTTGGCATCTCAACTGATGAGCCATCAATATTTCTAGTAGATACATTGATATCCATATTTGTTAAGTTGCGCAAATATTTATCATACTCAATAGCTAATAATTCTGTATTTACTTCATCTGCCACAAAACATTTAAAAGCTGCTGTATTATCCTCAAGAATTATCGTAAAACTTTCAAACTGCTCATCATTAAGAATTTTTTGCTCAATATCCAAAATTGCATCATTAACAAATTCGATGTCTGTACCTTGTCTAAATTCAATATTAATATCTACAATTCCTTGGTCAACACTAGGCATCATTTCAATAGGAATGGTTGTAATAATATATCCTGTCGCTACAAGTAACCCTACCGCAATTAATAGAGCCAAAAATTTCAATTTTAGAATTTTTCTAATCAATTTATCATATCCAGCTTCTAAAACTTTCATGATAGGGTTCATTGGTGATTTAGTTTTTTCTATAGGCTCTAGTTTATAATAAACCAATGGTACAACAGTTACTGCCACCACAAAAGATGCCATTAGTGCAAAAATAATAGTATATCCAAGAGAGGTAAATAATTCTCCTGAAAGCCCTGATAAGCCTACAAGTGGAACGTATACAACAATTGTCGTAACCGTTGAAGCCATAACAGATGCACTTACAGTTTTTACTCCTTCTACAGCTGCATCAAAAAATGAATTTTCATCAGTTTTGCACTTAAATATACTTTCCAAAATAACTATCGAATTATCAACCATTAATCCAATTGAAATAACTAGCGCACTTGTTGTAATCAAATCCAAATCAAGATTTAGAGCATTCATTCCCAAAATTGTAATCAAAAGTGAAGTGGGGATTGAACTTGCCACAATTAAACTCGCTTTGTAATCTCCCAAAAATATCAAAAGTACAAACATACAAAGTAAAACTCCAAGTACAAGCGTTGAGGCTACAGAGCTTAACGACTCATAAATTCCATCGGCAGTATTTGAAACAACTTCAATTTCCATATCTGGGTATAAAATTGATAACTCTTTAATAATAGCTACAATTTGATTTGCAACACTCGGAACGTCAGCATCTTGAGTTCCTTGGATATTTAAGATAACATTTTTCTCACCATTATATCTACTAATCGTCTCAAATTCGGCTAATGAAAAATTAACTGTTGCCACATCTTGAACCAAAATCGTGTTTCCATAAGGAGTTGTAATTGGAATTTGCATCAAATCATACAACGTTTGAGGCTCTGAAGTTGCTACAACCGAAATAGCTTGGTTTGCCTGAAAAACATCTCCAAGAGGTAGAGTATAGTTGGCACTTTGGATTGCCGATGCCACCGAAAAACTACTTAATCCGTGTTGATTTAGGGCTGGCTCATTTAATAAAATTTCTACAAACTGCTCCTCTCCACCATAAATATTAACTTCTCCAACGCCAAGAACCGAACTAATTCTAGGCTCTAAAATATCATTTACAAAAACTAACTCATCTGCTCCTGATAATGAACGAACAGAAATATCCACCACAGTTGCATCTAATCCTGTCATCTGAATGATAATTGGAGTTTCTGCATCATCTGGCAGTTGTAGCCTATCAAGCCCAGCCTTTAAATCTATATAACACTGGTTCATGTCAGTTTCATAAGAAAATTTTAGCATTACAATAGACACATTATCTCGTGATATAATTTGTGACTCCGTAAACCCAGTAATATTTTTTCCAACCTCAGTTACATCATTTGTAATCTCCTTATCAATTAATTCTGCGCTAGCCCCTGGATAAATAGTAGTTACGATATACATTGGCAGGCTCAAACTTGGCATATACGCCATTCTAAAATTTGGTAAGGCCGAAAATCCAAAAACTGCAATCAATACAACCATCAATAATACAGATACTGGACGCTTTAAGGAAAGTTTAGTTATTTCCATATTATTCACCGTCCTCTATACTTTTTATGTTATCATCTTTTAGCAAAATTTCAGTGTTTTCTTCAATTTCTGTACGAGTTTCTTCCTTTATAATAGTAGTTTCATCTAATAAAATTTCTTCTTCAACCTCATGACCACGAATTATAGCACCATCTCTAAGTTGAGAAGACCAAGTCGTAACTATTTCATCATCAATATCCAGTCCACTAGTAATAACAATTGTAGAATTATTAAATAACCCAGTTTCTACAATTCGCTTTCTTGCAACCCCCTCCTCAACTACATAAACAAACGACTCTCCTCGTTCATAATGCACGGCTTCATAAGGAATTGTTATCGTATCATTAGCTTTGTGCGTTGTAGTATATGCTATAGCTCTAACGCCAGAAGGAATTTCTCCATATTCAACATCAATTAAGGCCTTAATTTCAAATAAGGAAGTTTGTCCAACAACTTCAGCCCCAATTTCAGAGATTGTCCCCAAATATTGTGCGTCTCCATACATCACAACTACATTATTTCCCGTTTTGAGCGTATTTTTTACTGCTGTACTAACATTAAAAGTAACTTCCATTTGAGAATAATCAGCAATTACACAAGCTGCATTACTATTTCCAACAGGATTATTTTCTTCTATGTAAATCTTTTCAACTCTACCATTTGTAGGCGACGCTACAATCAATTCACCAAGTACATAATTTGCCTGCGCTATTGCCACATTAGCCATATTTAACTGCGAAGAATATACATTTTCGATAAGAGGAGCAGAACTTTGAGTCCCACTTAAAGCAATTTGAACCTGTCTCAACTGCTCATCATAACTATCTTTTACCATGTCTAGTGCCTGCTCTGCCTGCATAATTCCAAGCTGTGCCACTGCAATTTGCTTATCATAAACTTCTATAATTTCAGAAGTTGCACCTGACTTTGTAACATCATATATTTCTTCCAAAATTTTTAAATTAGTCTCAAGTCCAGCAATCGTTTCATAAGTTAATTCTTGAGCATGGTCAATATCAATTTCTGCATCTTTATAACCATCTTCCCACTGTTCAAAAATTGCTTCTGTTTGCAATTGCTCGGTCTTTGCCTGAGTATAGTCGGCCTGT
This sequence comes from Epulopiscium sp. Nele67-Bin005, assembly GCA_002007365.1. Classification (GTDB taxonomy): domain Bacteria; phylum Bacillota; class Clostridia; order Lachnospirales; family Cellulosilyticaceae; genus Epulopiscium_D. The sequence goes on from LNZR01000001.1 coordinate 22,533, forward strand.
GCCTCTGCATAATCGAGCTGTGCCTGATTTACTTCACGAGTTAAATCCATCAAATCACTCATCGCAATCCCACTAATATTATTGCGCCTCATATCAGTAATAATATCATCAATCATCTCAACTACATAGTCTGGTATTCCATCACGAGATGTATATTTATCAGCCTCTTTAACTTCTATAGCAGCAAAAGTAGTTATCGAAGATTGAAGAGCCGCATATTTTTCAGCTAAAATTTGAGCTGTTGCCAACTTAATTTGTGCATCTTCATACACTTCAAAAGCAGCATCTAACTTCTCATCTTCAATCAAAAAATCTGCATCAGCCGTTATATAATCATCATAAGCATCACGAACATTCCCCTCAACTTCTTTTAAATTATTATGCGCATGATTTAACTGTAATCTTGCAGTAGCGATATTCATTTTTAACGTTTCAATTTGTGCCTCAAGCTCCAAAAGTTGCATATCAAACCCAGACCCCACAGCCTGATTTTTTGCCGCCACCAGTTGGTCATATGATGCATAGGCACTAGTAATTGTATTTTCAGCTTGAACAATTGCCTGATTTTTTGCCAATAAAATTTGGTCATAAGTCGCTACAGTACTTTCAATTTCAAGATTTGACATCAACATTGCCTGCTGTCTGCTTGCCTCTGCTTGTTGGTATGAAGCTTGTGCTTGGTCAAGTGAAAATTGGTGAGCCTCATTTTGCAAAACAAAAAGTTTATCTCCTTTTTTTACAAAATCACCTTCTTCAACATAAATATTATCAACAATTCCTGCCATGGAAGAAAATACATAAGTCGTTTCTTTTGGAGTAATTGTTGCCACAAAACTTTCGCTAAGTTCAATTTCTCCATTCATAACATTTTGCGTTTCAACTGCCACTGAGGCACTAGTAGTAGGCACTGCATCAGCCGATGAACACCCAACTAACGACCCCACACTAATATTTAGAGCTACAAATAATGCAACTCTTTTTTTATACATCGCCATCATAAACTCCTCTCTTTTTACACCAAATATACCTATCTTATATAAATATAACACAAATAAATTGATGTATCTACACAATTAAAGATGTATATTTTTGGTATATTCTACAAAAATCACTATTATATCGTGTATAAATTTCATAAAAATATAGGGTTATCCAAAACAGGTATAACCCTACACTTCAAACTCTAACTTATTTTTTAATCTCCTCATTTTTCATAGATAATGAAATCTTCTTTGTTTTTGGGTTAACATCAAGAATAGTTACATCAACAATATCACCAACTTTTACAACTTCTAATGGGTGTTTTATATAACGATTGCACAATTTTGAAAGGTGTACTAATCCATCTTGATGAACCCCAATATCCACAAATGCCCCAAAGTCTACAATATTTCTAACCGTCCCTTTAAGTTTCATACCAACTTCCAAATCCTCAATCTCCAAAACTT
>LNZR01000001.1:23990-34674 GCA_002007365.1 Epulopiscium sp. Nele67-Bin005
TGCAATTTTGCACCCTGTTCTAAACGCTGGGTCAATCCCTAATACAAAATGTCCCTTAATCGGAGAAATCATTAATAATTGGTACAAATTTTTCTTAAAAACATCTATTGCTCCTTCTTGAGCTTTTTCGGTCAATTCATTACGAATATCCCTTTCAATTGAAGGTGAAATCAGCCTTTTGTATGCATCTTTTATAGTTCTCTCCAAACTTTCCACCATAGTAGATTTTTCCAAAATAATTTGTTTAGATAAATAATTAAATATTTTTTCACTTTCTATATCAATTTTGATAGATAAAATTTTCTCACTCTCTCCCCTATTTATCGCCAAAACTCTATGCCCAAGTATTGATTTTACAGCCTCTTCGTAATCATAATACATTTTAAAAACTTGCTTTTCATCTTCAGCTACATTTTTTGTTGACTTAGCTACAACTTTACCTTCTTCAAAAGTAATTTTACGAATATACCCACGCCATTTTGCATTGTCGCTAATTTGCTCAGCCAAAATATCTTCTGCTCCAGAAATTGCATCTTCAATAGTAGAAACTCCCTTTTCTTCATCAATAAATTGACTAGCAATCTCATTTAAGTTAGCTTCTTTTTGAGCAAAAATAATTTCTGAAAGTGGCTCTAACCCTTTTTCTTTCGCAATTGTAGCTCTTGTTCTCTTTTTCGTTTTGTATGGCAAATATAAATCTTCAACTTGAGTCATCAAAGTTGCCTTCAAAATATCAGCTTGTAATTGAGGCGTTAATTTTCCTTGTTCCTCAATTAGCCTAATAACTTGTTCTTTTCTAGCTTCCAAATTTTGTAAATAAGTTAAGCGTTCATAAAAATTTCGCAAAACTTCATCGCTTAGACCTCCCGTTAATTCCTTTCTGTATCTCGCAATAAACGGTATAGTATTTTTCTCCTCTATTAATTGAATTGTATTTTCAACTTGACTTTTTTTCAAGCCTAATTCTTGTTGCAATTGTTGTGCGATATTCATATTTTTCTCCTTAAACTTTAATAAATAAAAAGGTGACACTCAAATTTTAGAGTATCACCTAAGTTGTTATTCTACATCTTCACTAGCTTGTTTTGGTTCAATAGTCGAAATGTGTAATTCTTCTAACTGCTTTACATCTACAACGTTTGGTGCATCAGTCATTAAACAACTTGCATCTTTTACTTTTGGGAATGCGATAACATCTCTGATGCTGTCACTTTGAGTCATCAACATCACTATTCTATCAAGCCCAAATGCAATCCCACCATGAGGAGGAGTTCCATATTTGAAGGCATTTAACAAAAATCCAAATCTTTCATATGCTGTTTCTTTATCAAATCCTAATAACTGGAACATTTTTTCCTGAATATCTTGTTGATAAATACGCAGACTTCCCCCACCTAATTCATATCCATTCAAACATAAATCATACGCTTGGGCCCTAACTTTTGAAGGTTCGCTATCCATTAAGTGAAGGTCTTCTTCTTTTGGCATAGTAAATGGGTGGTGCATCGCCACATAACGACCAGCTTCCTCATCATACTCAAGCAATGGAAAATCAGTTACCCAAACAAATTTATAATCTGATTTTTGAGTTAACTCAAGTCTTCTTGCAACTTCAAGGCGTAATGCTCCAAGTGTTGCAAATACTACATTTGGCTTATCTGCTACAATCATAATTAAATCATCTCCAGTAGCATTCATCTTCTCTTTAATTTGAGATACAATTTCTTCACTCAAAAATTTAGTAAATGAAGATTTTTCAGTTCCATCAGCCTTAATCTGAAGCCAAGCCACACCTTTTGCTCCATAATCTTGTCCATATTTCACAAGTGCATCAATTTGTTTACGACCCAAATCACCCATACCTTTTGCATTAATAGCACGAATTGTTCCTCCACCATTAATAGCATTTTCAAATACAGCAAACCCACAATTAGTAAGGGTTTGAGTTAAATCTACAAGTTCTACTCCAAATCTTACATCTGGTTTATCAGAACCATATCTATCCATGGCTTCTTGGTAAGTAAGTCTTTGAATTGGAAGCTCAATATTCATATCCATAGTTTCTTTAAACACCTGTTGAATAAGTTTTTCATTCATAGAAATAATATCTTCTACATCAACAAAGCTCATTTCAATATCAATTTGAGTAAATTCTGGCTGTCTATCAGCTCTTAAATCTTCATCTCTAAAACATTTTACAATTTGGAAATATCTATCATAACCAGAAACCATCAACAACTGTTTAAAAATTTGTGGCGATTGAGGTAATGCATAAAAATTCTCTGGGTGTACACGAGATGGAACTAAATAATCTCTTGCTCCTTCAGGCGTTGATTTTGTTAACATTGGAGTTTCAATTTCTAAAAATCCATTAGTTTCTAAAAATCTTCTAACACTTCCAGCAACCTTACTTCTTAAAATAATATTGTGTTGCATATCTGGTCTACGTAAATCTAAGTATCTATATTTTAGGCGTAATTCATCTTTAACATCACTGTTTTCAACGATTTCAAAAGGAGTCGTTTCAGCTTCTGATAAAATTCTAAGTTCAGTAACTTCAATTTCAATATCTCCAGTTGCCATAGAATGATTTACATCAGCACCACGAGAACGCACAATACCTTGAGCCACAATTACAAATTCACTTCTTAATCTCTCAGCTTTTTCAAAAAGTTGCTCCTGTGTTTGTTCACCAAAAGCCAACTGTAATAAGCCTGTTCTATCTCTTAAAGTTATGAATAAAAGTTGCCCTAAATTTCTACGTCTTTGCACCCACCCAGTAACAACAACTTCTTGCCCAATCAGCTCTTTACTAACTTCTGTACAATAATGAGTACGTTTTAAACCTTGCATATTTTCTGACATGATGCCCTCCAATTAATTAATATTAGTCTTTAAAAACTGCTCCAAATCCTCAAACTTAACCTTATTTTCTTCGCCAGTTTCCATATGTTTTACTTCCAAAATTTGTGCTTCAAGCTCGCTCTCACCAATAATTGTAGCATAAGTAGCATTAATTTTATTGGCATATTTCATTTGAGCTTTTACACCTCTTTGTACACAATCACTCTCTGCACATATATTTAATTTTCTCAAATTATGAGTCAATCTAAAGGCTTCAACCATTGCATCTTCACCGTGATATCCTATAAAAATATCTCTTTTAGATGCCTCCAAAATATTTCCATTTTGCTCCTCAAGAACCAAGAGTAATCGCTCAAATCCTGCTCCAAACCCTACTGCTGGTGTTGGTTTTCCTCCAATTTGCTCAATAAGCCCATCATAGCGCCCACCTCCACAAATAGTACCTTGAGAACCTTCATTTGGAATAAATTCAAAAACTGTTTGTGTATAATAATCTAATCCACGAACAATTTTTGGATTAACTATAAATTTTATATTCATAGATACTAATAACTTTTGTAACTTATCAAAATGACTATTACAACATTCACCCAAAGCTTCTAATGTAGTTGGTGCATCTTCAAAAATAGATTGGCAATTTGCATTTTTACAATCTAATACACGTAACGGATTTTTTTCTCGTCTATCATCACAAAGATTACATAAATATTCTGATTTTTCAGCCAAAAATTCTGTAAGCTTAGCATTATAAACTTTTCTACATTCCTTACACCCAAGTGAATTTATGTGCAAATCTACATTTTTGATATTAAGACGCTCAAGCAAAGTAACCCCAATGCTAATAACTTCTGCATCAGCAGCTGGCGAATTTGAACCAAAAATTTCTACTCCAAATTGGTGAAATTGTCTAAACCTCCCCGTTTCTGGTCGCTCATAACGAAAAGTTGGAGAAATATAATATAATTTCGTTGGCTGAGTGTTTGTATTCATACTATGTTCTAGGTATGCACGCACAACAGCCGCTGTACTTTCAGGTTTTAATGTAATATTATTTTCCCCTTTATCAACAAAAGAATACATTTCCTTTTGTACAATATCAGTAGTTTCACCTACTCCTCTTTGAAATAAATTTGTTAGCTCAAAAATTGGGGTACGAATTTGGCTAATTCCAAAATCTTCACACAATCCATGAATTTTTTCCTCCACCAATAACCATTTTCTTGCTTCATCTCCAAAAATATCTTTTGTTCCTTTTAACGCCTTAATCGCCATCTAATCACTTCCATTTTCAAATTATAAATTACCGTTATTTTATCTAGCTATCAACTATTTGTCAAGAAAATTCTTAACACATATCTAAAATATGTAGTGTGTTTGTATATCTTAAATCCAATAATTTTCCTTTTTTAAACTGCTTATTTTTATCTTTAATAACCTGCACTATTGGCTGAAACACATTCCCATAACTATTGTACACAACACTCACCAAAGTATAATCTGTAAGATATAAATTATCATCAATATTAAAAAAACTAGTGTGTTTTAAAAAACATTTCATGATGTCTCTATCATAATTTTTAAAAACTATCGCTAGATTTTGTTCTAAACTCCCTGTTATATTTGGTATTTCTAAAGTTTTTGAGTGGAAACTAAAATACATTTCTATCACTTGTATAATTTTTGCATATTCACTAATTTCATCGCTCTTTAATCTATTAGGAAACCCAGTCCCATCAACTTTTTCATGGTGATGCAAAATCCCTTGCAAAACATCTTCTGGCATTACAAAATATATTTCTTCCAAAAAATCACAACTTTCTTTGGGGTGACTTAACCATTCTTTTTTAGCCCAACCTAATAAATAACACGAAATATCTTTTAACAAAGATGCCAGAATTAATTTCGATAAGCCTTGTTTTGTATATCCTAATTTTGCACCTAAAATTCCTGTCATAAATACTTCATAACAAAAAATTTCGCCCCCACACAAATTTTTTTTAGGATAATAAATAACTAAATCATGCCGATTATCAATTATAAGTTGGCTAATCGTCTGACTCTCTAAAACTAACTCCACCAAATCTAACTTCCCGAACTCTTGGTTAATTATTTTATTTGTAAAAAAACAAATTTTTTCCAATACTTTCTTTTCTACTTGCTGAATTGCTTCCATTTTTTTCCCCTTCCCTTTTCCCTTGTTAATAAGTGAAATATTTTCAACCGAAGTATATTTACTACAGTATAATTAAATTCCACCAAAAAAAAAAAAAAAAAAACGATTTTTACACTATAGTATATATAGTTTCTCTATTAATATTTGTATCAGTTATAATATGGCTATATTATAGCAAAGTTTTTCAATTTTTGACAATAGATAATTAAAAATTTTAATATTTTTTCTGTTATAAATAAATAAATCGTAGAATTTCATTATAATTTTAGATATAATTTCTCCATAATATTAAAGTTTCATTAAATTTTATTCGTAAGTATAATGTTTTTTGTTATAATTACAAAAGGCTCGTACCTCCTCATTCCACATTTCTAGTATTTGTTGTGGCTTAAAGTCAGTCGTTCTAATTAAATTATCCCCAGTATTATAATCAATCATAGGCTTTAGCCCCTCTTTATATGGCTTCAAAAATTCAAATTTTCCCTCACTAAAATTTTTTATTTCATACAATAAATGTAGTGAAATTTCTATTGGTCTAACTTCTTTAAAATCTAAAATATGCACTTGAACTCCTTCGCACAACTGCCCCTGATGCTTAGAAAATGTTGGTGTAAAATAGATTGGTCTAAAGTATACCCCTTTTAAATTTTTATTATTCATCTTTTTAGAAAAAATTTTTCCGTCTATCCAAGGCGCACCTATATACTCAAAAGGCTTAGTAGTCCCCCTGCCTTCAGAAATGTTTGTTCCCTCAAAAATACAGGTCGCATTATAAGCAAAAACCGTTTCTATCGTTGGCATATTGGGAGAAGGCATGACCCATTGCAAGCCTGTATCTTGAAAAATCATACTCCTCTTCCAATTTTTCATTTTAATTATATTCAATTTACAATTAATTTTAAACTTATTATTAAATAATAATGCTAGCTCTCCGATTGTTAATCCATGCCTTTGAGGAATAGGGTACACCCCTATAAATGAAGCAAAACCTTCCTTAATAATGTTACCTTCTACCAAATTCCCACCCATAGGATTTGGACGATCAAATATAACTACTTCCTTATTAAACCTTGTTGCTGACTGCATACAATACGCCATGGTACTTATATAGGTGTAAAATCTTGAACCTATATCTTGAATATCAATTACTAATATATCAATTAAATCAAACATTTGTTGAGTTGGGTGTTTGGTTTTTCCATAAAGTGTATATACTTTTAAGTTAGTACTTTCATCAATGTATGTTTCTACAATCTCACCAGCTTGGATATCCCCCCGAATTCCATGTTCTGGAGCAAAAAGTGCTACTAAATTTACTTTAGAAAATAAAATATCTACACTACTTTCTAAATTTTTATTTACCCCAGTTTGATTTGTTAACATTCCAACTTTTTTATTTTTAAATATATGGACTATATTATCAATCTGATCTATCCCTAAACTTATCATAATCCCCCCTAAGTACTGATATTTAAGGGATTTATTAAATTTTGCCTTGCTAACCATGCCGCTCCATAAGAAGCATCTTTTATCATAGTACAAATATTAACAAGTGGATAATTGTACTTTAATTTTTGTTCAAAACCTTTTCTAATATACGAATTTGTGACTAACATAGTCCCACTTATTATAATTTTCACCTTCTTTTTAGCAAACCCCAAAGCATCAATTCCAGCTACTACACACTCAAAAATTTCATTAATCGCATCTTCAATTATAGCCAATGCCACCTCATCATTTTTATCACAAGCTTCTTCTATAAGCACTGCAAATTCAGCAATATGCTGCTTAGTAACCCCTGGTCTATAAATTTCACCTATGATATCTTCAACCTGTTTTAACTGCATATAATCCAAAACTAAATCTGTTAAAATCGTAGGATTTCCCCTGCCATCATGCGCCTTCATTACACTATTTAAAATCTGCACACTAACTCCATATGCACTACCCTCATCACCAATAATATGGCCCCAGCCACTGACCCGATGTATCTTTCCTTCCTCATTGCGTCCATAACAAATCGTCCCTGTGCCTGCCATAATCAAAATTCCCTCTTCTCCAGCAGTCCCTCCAGCCAGCGCTGTTTCTGCGTCATGAGTTACAATAAGAGGCCCTCTATACCCTGTGCTTCTTACGATTTCTTCAATTTGCTCCTTCACATAATCACGCCCAGCACCTGCTACACCTATGCAAAAAGATACACAGTCAGATAATCTATAACCCCTGCGTAAAAATCCATCTGTAATAACTTTTGTAATAGACTCCTTCGCAATATCGTATCCACTTGATAAAATATTGCTAGGTCCTGCAATTGATGAAGCTACAACTTTTCCGTTTTCCTCACAAACTGTAATCTGTGTTCTTGTTCCTCCACCATCAATTCCTATAACAAATTTCATATTTTCCTCCTTAAATATAGTTATATTTTACAAAATTATTCTATAAAATATATATTTTTATTTCGCATCATCTTCGCTAACATTTGGTTCATTGTCCCATAATAATAAAAACTATATTGAATTTGTGATGAAGTAGCTTCTGGTAAACTTAACATTATATCATAAATTCTAAGAGGGGCTGTCTTTTCTACCACTGGCATAAAAATACATAATTCATTTGTAAGTTGCATAAAATCATTAGTTAAACGCTGAATATCCTTTGTACTTGTTGCCGAAAATAACTCCCCTAACATTTGTGTAATATTGTAAGTTTGTCCACTCACTGGTGATACTAAAAATTTATCTTCTGTATCTAAAGTACTTTCAAAATTCAATCTTTTTGATGAATAAATATTATTATATACTTCAAATGGGTGTGCATATGTTCCTGCCCCTCCCAAAAATGAACAACCAATCATATATTTAGGGCTATTTAAATATGACCAAATAACACCACTATCCATAGGTTTAAAAATTATGTCGAACCCAAATTCTTTTAACATTGTACTCATTGCCTCTGACATGAGCATAAATGTTGACCAAGAATTTATAGTTGCAATTTCTATAGAATAGCCAATCAAAAGCAGAAGTAGCAATTACTGGATTTTTTCTTTGTGAGAAGAAGGAGGGTGATTTATTTTCAGTCGGCATGCTGACTGTTTATAAATTGCATATTAATTCCTCATTATGCTTTTAATTATGCTAAACCTATTTATCAGAATTACTAATAATCTCTCTTCCCGATTGCTTGTGTGCTTGTCTAACCTTTGTGAGTTATAATGCTCAGTTAAGCAAGATGCATCGTTTGTCTTTGAACTTAGTGGATTGTTTGTTTCCATCAACAATGCAATATACTGGAGTTATAGGTCAGTTTTGTGGAAGAATATCTATTTATTCATGGATTCTCATTTGATCATCTTGCATGCCTATTTGTGCGTGCTCTCCACAAACTTAATTTCAATTTGTGAGGCAGGATGCTTGTTTTATGCCTGTTGGAGCTAACGAAGGTCAGCACTGCCCTGACGCCTCTCAAGGCAGCAATGCGGAGCAGAGTGAGCACGATGATCTCTGTGTTTCTGAGCACTGTAGCTATTGCTCGGCAGAGCGTTTCTCACTGAAGCTTCCACCCACAAAGTTCATTGCAGTGCTCTGTGAAGAGGCAAGAGAGAGAAATCAGTGCAAACCGTGAAAAACATGCTCTTGAAAAAGGAGCAGAGAGACACCCACAAAGACCGATCGTGTTAAAGTGAGCCATGCGTAAGGTAAAAAAGGAAAGATTGTGTCCCAGCAGAGGCTGAAAATATCGACCATTGAGACTTTGAAAGTTTGGATCAGTACAGTTTAGAATTGTTTTTATTTTATATATTAGTTTTTATATTGCTGGGACTGAAAGATCGAAGTTAAATTCCACACGTATCAAATGGAATCAAATCCCTCACAAACTGTAAATTTAATGATGCATTGAACTTTTGTTGGACTCACTGAAATCAAATAGCTTCTGGTTCAAATGCTTGAATCCCAACAGAGTTTTCCTCATCGCCTCTCAGTTCATTCCAGAGATTCTAGAGATTGTAACTGTCTTCATTATACTAGTATTTAAAAATCAGATGAATACATGCTTAAAATTCATAAATAGTGAAAAAGTTTTAGTTGTATGTGTTTGTATTTTTCTGTAACTCATTATTGGTTATTTTTAACTACAACAAATGTTTGCTGCCACAACCCTTTTTGAAGCATACATGCATTGTATAAAAGACCTTACCTTTCAATCTGACACTTGAGATAAGGCCATCCTTCATTAGTCCCACGACAAGGACATTAAAAACACTTAGTGAGTGAATGCTGTTTATCTCCTGTTAAACATCTGTAGCTGTTGATGGTATTTAGTTTTTGTGTCATCTGGCAGTGTGCTTTCTGAGAGGGAAACAGCCATCTAGCTTTTTTCCCCCTCATTTATCACCTCATCTTTTTTCCTTACACAAGTAAGAAAACTTGGATTTAAAATACGGCAGTGCAAAGCAAACATTTACAGTTCCAGCTGCAGATTCTTAGCATATTGTAAGACTGTTTAATCAGTTTAACAGTTGCACAAAAAGGTTGGGCTTGTTGTTTATCTTTCCACAGTGTTTTTTTTTAGTGTTTGAAACAGCTTGAGTTCAGCTTCATGCTCTGGGCTTTCAGGGCTGTTGCAATGTTAGTCAGCGATTTCACTCACATTTTTTTTTTTATTGCCCTTCTTCTTGCATACGAATCAGCTTTGAAGAACTGTGTTAAAGTTCTTTTTTTTCTTTTTTTAATTGTATAGATGCATACATGCTGTAGTTCCCTGCAAATTGAAATGTTCCATGCAGTGCTCAGGTTTGGGTAAAAAGGCTCCTAAGAGAGGATTTTGTAGAAAACCTTGAGTTCAAATTCCAGTAAAACCAAAACATGCTTTTGGCTCTTGCATCTTTTGCATCATAAATATTGATGCTACAAAATCATAACAACAGGAGTCATGCAGAGTTCTCACATGCTAAATCCACGTGTGAACAATGAGGGCTGATTTGTAACGTGTCAACAAGGTGGCTATTACTACTTTTTAAGAATGAATTTAACAATGAGATATTGTTTTCTGACAGCCATACACCTGCTAACCTTATTTAGTAAATAGTAGATCATGTCGGGGAAGTCTGTGTCAGACTGGAAACACTAGCAGAACAAAAGTTAAGTGGATACTATTTACTTGGCTTAACTTTGGTTCAGCTTGTGTTTTCAGTCAGACACAAACCTTCCATATTTATTCTGTTACGTTAAGAAAAACCTGCATATTTGTACATAATTTGCGAGTGATTGATGACTCGTTCATAAGACAATAAGAATACTCGAATATTGAAATTATTGTAAATGCCCATCCCTATTTGATATTATTATTACTTCATTACCTTCATATTTTCTCTTAAATGAACTTCTTTCTGTGCATTTTGTTATTATCTAATTGTTTAGATGACAACAAATATGGAAAAATATCCAGGACCACACCAGTGAAGTCACCATGTCAGTGACTTTGAGTCAAAAATGGCTCCTGAACCAACAATCATCTTCATGCAATTAGTGTCTTTGACTTCTTTGCTGCCTCAGATACGGTAGAGAAGTGAGTCAAAGCCTGATGTTCATTAGCGGACATCAGTTTTTAAGTGCAAAATACTGCATAATGCATCCATCATCA
>LNZR01000002.1 GCA_002007365.1 Epulopiscium sp. Nele67-Bin005
AAAAGAATTGTTAAAAAGTGATAATGTTTGCGTGCCTTGCTTATGAACTAAGTATACTACAAATAAAAAGTGAATGCAAGCGTTTGTGTAATATGTAACATTGGTGAAATATATGTAACAATTGAAACATTGGTGTCACATTTTGTGGCAAAAAAATACCCCTAAAGTTGATAGGGGTTAGGTAGTTTATTGTTGTGTATTCTCGTTTGTATTTGCTGTTTTGAAATCTTCTTATATATTATAAAGGAAGAAACTTGTACAAAAGATATCTAAATGTTATTTGTTAATAGCATCTTGCTTATATAATGTTCCTGTTGTGCTTGCAACTTCAATCGCATTAAAGATTGCTTCCCAAGAAACTGGAATATGCGAAGAATGTATACAGCTATCTTTCTCACAAGCTTTTTTTGCAACTCTCATAAGTAAATCAACATCATCACAAAGCCCAATGTCCTCAAGTGTAATAGGTAGCCCTACCTCATAATAAAATGGCAGAAGCTCCTTTAAATAATTTGTACTATCAGCAACAATTTTATCAGGATATTTTGTATTATAAATATCTTCAAATACTAGTTGAACTAAAGTACAAAAAGCCACTATTTCACCATGCAAAAATTTATGAGTATCACTAATTAAGCTAAATCCATTACAAACAGCGTGGGCAATAGACAACCCCCCATTTTCAAATCCAAGTCCAGAAAGCAAAGTGTTAGCCTCAACAACGTTGCTAAGTTCCAAACTAACTTGTTTATTCTCATTAGAAATTTTGGCACAAGCTCCATCACGCAAAATTATTTCATAACAAAGTTTTGCAATTGCAAGAGCAGCTTCTGTAGCAACAGCTTCTTTTCCACAGGCAAAGCCAGCATCAACATAGCTATTTGAAAATTTACTTGTACGAGCCTCAAAATAAGTAGAAATCGCATCACCCATACCAGCTACCAAAAATCTAGTAGGAGCATTTGAAATAACAGTTGTATCTACCAGAACTACGCTAGGATTTTGGCTTAAATATAAGTACTTAGAAAAAGTTTTATCTTCATTATATACAACGGCACAATGACTAGTAGGTGCATCAGAAGATACTATAGTCGGAACAACAATTAAGTTTTTTCCATCAGAAACACATTTGGCAGTGTCGATAGCTTTTCCTCCACCAAGACCGATAACACAATCATAATTTCCAAGTTGTTTTAGTCGGTTAATCTCAACATGAGTGCAATCTCCAGCAAAATCACTCTCAACAAACGAAATATCAAATTTATTTGCTGTATAATCTAGTTGTGTCTTAACTCTTTTAATATCATCAGAATTTGCAATTAAAAGTGCTACCTTACCAAAACTTTCTACAAAATAACCTAAATTTTCCAATTCGTTTTTGCCCTGTACATATTTACTTGGGCTAATAAATGCTCTTCTCATAAATTCCTCCTAACGAAAATGCCCCTAAAAAGTTAGAGGCATATCACTATCTTTTACTTATTGCTTCTTTTAAAACTTGCATTTCTTCATCTGATAATTGATAAGTAGACTCTCCAGCTATAACGGGTTTTGCATAAGTGTATGAGCCATTTCTTGTATAAATCCCATTTAGAATAACCCCGTTATTTGTTTCATCAAGAAAGGCAATTACAAAAGATAAATCTGAACCAACATTATCTATTGCCTTATATCTCATAATAGAAGTTTTTTGAATAGCTGTTTTTAATTTATCTTCTATTGTATAAATTTTTTTATCGTGAGCTTCTTTGTCAGCTTCTAATTGAGTAACTCGATTTGAATATGCAATAAGCAGGGTCTCTAAATCAACATCATCTTTCATCATAAATTGTTTATATTGTGCCTGTAGTTTTCTTACTTTAAAAATATGAACTAACATTGTAATAAATAAAATTACGTTGAAAATCATAATTCCAATAAGAAAATATGAATTATTGTCTACAATTTGTTGTGTTAAGGTTTGCATTAGTTCACTCTTTTCTATTGTTGTGTCTTAACTATTTCTAGTATTTTCATAAAATCATCTTCGTTATGATACTCAATTTCAATCTTACCTTGATTTGGATTTTTCTTGTGAGAAATAGTAACTTTTGTTCCTAAAATGTTTCGTAAATCATCTTCATACTTTTTGTATTGTGGGCTTAGTTCAATTTTTTCTTTTACAACTTTTGGGCGTGTTATATTTTTTATATATTGCTCTGTTTCACGCACACTAAGATTATCCTTTATAATACGTAATAAAACTTCTTTATGTTTAGATACATCTCTAATAGAAAGAATAGCTTTTGCATGACCCATACTAATTTTATTAGTATCAAGTGCTTCTTGCATATATTCCTCAAGACCAAGAATTCTTAACGCATTTGAAATTGACGAACGGCTTTTCCCAATTTGCTCTGCTAGTTCATCATGAGTTAGAGAATATTTATCAATTATTGTCTGATACGCACGAGCAATTTCCATAGGCCTTAAATCTTCACGTTGAACATTCTCAATAATTGCTACAGATAAAATTTGTTGTTTACTATAGTCCTTAATAATAACAGGAATTTCGCTAAGGTCAGCCTCTCTAGCTGCTCTAAAACGACGTTCCCCAGCAATAATCAAATATCGCTCACCATTTTTCGCCACCACAATTGGTTGTAAAATTCCATGTTGCCTAATAGAATTTGTCAGCTCATTAAGGCTCTCTTGGTCAAAATTTTTGCGTGGTTGTTCCAAGTTACAATCCAACAAATCAATAGAAATTTTTGTAACATCTGCTTTAATTTCTTGAGTGCTATCTTCTGTATCATAATCAGCAAGCATAGACCCAAGGCCTCTACCTAATCCTTTTTTCATATGATTAACAAGGATATTAATTATCCCTGCAACCTCCTCTCTAGTAATAAAATCTTATAAAACTTTTTGCAAACTAACTCTACTACCACTGGATAATTTTATTCTATCCACAAGCTGAGTTGTAACTTCTTCATATTGCATAGAAACTTTTGCAACAGGGGCGTATTTCAAACATGACATACCAAAACTTGGAGCTTCACTAAGTCTTACACTTCGGTTTATTTTTGTGGAGAAGATTAATTCTTTAAAATGTTCCTCAACATCTTCTACAACTTGGTTCGCAAGTTTTGTTCGACTATCAAACATTGTAAATAAAATTCCACAAATTTGCAAGCTATTATTAGTACTTTGTCTAACTATTTTAAAAGTTTTCATAACTTCAGCCAATCCTTCAAGAGCATAATACTCACACTGCATAGGGATTAACATAAAATTAGAAGCAGTTAGCGCATTAAGAGTTAACAAATTAATTGCAGGTGGACAGTCAATCAAAATAACATCATAATCCGATTTAACCTCATTCAAAGCATTTTTCAAAATGAATTCCTTCTTAGGAAAATTGATAAGCTCGTACTCAATACTTGCAAGGTCAGTATTAGATGGAATAATATCAATATTCTCATGCAATGCCTTTTTTATAACAGTTTTTACAGATGTTTGTTCAGCTAACACATCAAAAACAGAAGAACTAAGACTGTCTTTATCAATGCCAAAACCACTAGTTGCATTTCCTTGTAAATCCATATCAATAACCAAAACACGATAAGAATTTGCCAAAGAAGCCGCAATATTAATAGTAGAAGTCGTTTTACCTACGCCTCCTTTTTGGTTCACAACCGAAATAATTTTACTCATTTGTACCACTCCTTAAATATCATTTTTATAATAGTATATCATATTTTTAATAGTAATTTTATCATATTTATAAAATTTTAGATATATATTAAAAATATCAAATAATGTTTCAGAAAGGAACAATAAAAGGAGTACAAGTTATGCCACGCATATCACTAAATGGGATTTTAGGTTTTTGTATAGCACTCACAATTATTTTAAACGCCTATACAATAATAATTCGATTTTTTATTCCAACATTCGGAGAGGCACACGTCCAAATTTCGTCTGTAAATCTTTCGACCGAACAAAGAGAGATAGGAATTATAGTAGATAATCCAGATGAAGAATATTATATTCTAGTATACGAAGATGACCCAGATAACAACTGGATATATTTTACCCACCTATATTTTCCCCCAGCCCACGATAAGATTGTAGATAATTTTTTACCAGATGATATTGAAAAATATATGCTCTTTGGAGGAGATGAATTGACATCATATTTTTCATTTCAGCTAAGACCAAACCAACCTCTAAATTATATGGTACATGAAAATTATATTTTTCATCTTCAATATATAGTGCCATATAAATTTTTGTTTTTTCCAACATTTTATTACAGTAAACATTCAATATTTTTTATTGACCCTGTAATGTAGAAAGGAAAAGTTATGAAAAGTATTTTTGTCTTACTACTTATCTACAAACGAGTAAATTTGTTATATGTCCAACAAGAAGTAAAAGAACATTTCTATTTTATAAAGTGTTTAGGATACTTATTTTTAAGTAGTGTACACTCTATAATATTAGGCAACCCCATACCCCTTGGAGGAATATTAATGTTAATTTTATTATGCCTAGATAAATACAACAAAGTTGTAAAACTAAAATTAATAGCAACAGGACTAATAATATTCTTTTTATCCTCCACTAATTTTCAGATGATAGCAAGCCCATTTCAAACTAAATATTTAAATATGCAAATTGAAAATATAGATAAAATAGAACTTTTTGCATATACACCAAATGCCGAAGAATTTTTGTTTGAAATTAATGAAGGAGAAGTTTTACGAGAGTGGGCAGAAATATTACAGATGAGTACTCCACAAATAGCCTGGAAAAATAAGACTCTTCCACAAAACAGTGGCTACAAAATTTTGCTTTATAATCAAGAAAAGACTACAGAATTAATAGTTAGCATACCAGCTTTAGGAGCAAAAAATTTATTTGTGGGACCATATTATATAGCATATGACAATCCCTATTTAATTGATTTATTAGAAGAAGTTCAACCAACAAATCCACAAGTTTTAAATATAAATCCATATAGTGACTCAGCAATTTTAATTGATAATTCAACGCTATTAAACGTACTCTGGAGAACAATTTTATGGGAGCAAAAATATGATATAACTCACTATAATTTAGATGAATTTTATATCCCAGCATTTTTAAATTTTGAAAATGAAATGGGCTGTAAGATTTTATTTACTGATGATTTTGCATATGCATATATTCCGAATAGGGGAGTTATTTCTCTCTCGGAATATTTACAATCAATGTTACTAGAACAATATATTTTATCAGATTTAAAAACAGTAGATGCATTTACATTTTATGAGCCAGTACACATTTACACAGAATTAAACTCAACAACAAAATACTATTTAGAAGTAGAAAATGATAGTTTGTATTATGGTTTATATAAAGAAGATTATATTACAAAAGAGAAAACACTATTGCATACAATAACAGCAGTTGACAGTGAATTTTTTCTTTTAAAATATCCTTACATTTTACTACTAGACCACAAAGGAGCATCACAATATTTTCTAATGCTAATAAATCAAAACGTACCTGAAAAGCATCGCTACATTGAAAAAGGAGTTCATATAATACCAGAGTCAATAGCAATTGGTCCACAAAATAATAGCTTCACATATATTATTAATAATGGGGAAACAACGACCTTATTTTATGTACAAGACTATTACCAATCACCACTTCCAGCAGTCACAGGACACGTACAAGATTCAGTATTTTTATCTGACCAATATATAGTATTAACACAAGTAATTGAGGGTGAGAGCCTGATTTGCGTATATGATACAAGCATAGGAAAAATTATAAAGTACACATATATCCCAGGAGAAGTACAATTAATTCAAAGTGGAAATAACCAAGTATCATTTGCAATTCAGCAGACTAAGGAGAGTACATTAAGAGAAGGTGTCTTCACTATAGATACAAGCCTAACAATAGTAAAACAAAAATAGGTGAATGTTCCACGTGGAACAATGCAAAATAAAATAGAAATTAGTTTTTGAAATTGGATAATGAAAGTTAATGTTCCACGTGGAACAATACAAAATAAAATATAGATTAGTTTTGAAAATTAAGAATGAGGATTAATGTTCTACGTGGAACAATGCAAGATAAAATATAAATTAGTTTTGAAAATTAGGAAATGAAAGTTAATGTTCCACGTGGAACAATGCAAAATAAAATATAGATTAGTTTTGAAAATTAGGTAATGAAAGTTAATGTTCTACGTGGAACAATGCAAGATAAAATATAGATTAGTTTTGAAAATTGGATAATGAGGATTAATGTTCCACGTGGAACAATGCAAGATAAAATATAAATTAGTTTTTGAAATTGGATAATGAAAGTTAATGTTCCACGTGGAACAATGCAAGATAAAATATAAATTAGTTTTGAAAATTGGCTAATGAGGATTAATGTTCCACGTGGAACAATGCAAGATAAAATATAGATTAGTTTTGAAAATTGGCTAATGAGGATTAATGTTCCACGTGGAACAATGCAAGATAAAATATAGATTAGTTTTGAAAATTAGGGAATGAAAGTTAATGTTCCACGTGGAACAATGCAAGATAAAATATAAATTAGTTTTTGAAATTGGATAATGAAAGTTAATGTTCCACGTGGAACAAT
>LNZR01000003.1 GCA_002007365.1 Epulopiscium sp. Nele67-Bin005
ACTCTTATTTTTAGATGTGCTGAGGAGGCTCTTGGGAGATTGCTTAGTGATGCTGACCAAAGAATTATTTATTCTTTTCATGATTGGCTAGGAATGCCACTTGATTTAATCAAATATTTGATTGAATACTGTATAAATATTGACCATAGAGAAATTCGATATATGGAAAAGGTAGCCATGGCTTGGTGTGAGCAAGGATTATATAGTATTGAAGATGTTAAATCTTCTCTAATTGAAGACAAGCGTTATTTTGCAATCTTAAAAGAACTTGGAATTAGTGCAAAAGGGTTGCCACCTACTCAAAAAGATATTATGAAAAAGTGGCTTGAGGAATATGAGATGCCTCTTGAAGTTATTTTGGAAGCCTGCAAACAGAGTGCTTTAAATATGCAAAAGCCTAACTTTAATTATATGGATAAAGTTGTAACGGCTTGGCATGAGGCAAACATCAAAACTATTGATGATGTTAAAAAGCGCAATGAAGCACGTGAGAAATCCAAAAATGATAGAGCTAGTTCATTCTACAAATCAAACAAAAAATCTGGTGCAAAATCTCAACCATTTATGAAGACTAACACTCCAAAAACTAGCTATAGCGAATTTAAATTGTTAGAAACTAAGCAACGTGAGTATAGAAGAAAACAAGGAGGCCTATAAAATATGACCCTCAAAGAACAGCAACTTCGAGCTTTACTCAAAGAATACGATTTTAAGCGTACAGCCAACAAAAACGAACACAATCGCCGTAAGGAAGAAATTTATAACAAAATCCCAAAAATTGCTGATATTGATATGAAATTTTCTAAAATTGGTCTAAACTTGGTGCGTGAGATGCTCCAAAATCCTCAAACAGACAAAAGACAAGTCTATGAGGATTATACTGCCAAATTACACAGAGATAAAAAACAGCTTTTGGCTGAAGGGGGTTATACTATTGATTATTTAGAGCCTCTTTTTGAGTGTAGCTACTGTGAAGACACTGGTTATATTGGGCAAAATCAATGCCAATGCTTCAAAAAGGCGTTGCTCTCTCTTGCCTATAAACAATCAAACTTGGGCAAATTATTGGAACGTGAAAATTTTGGAACATTTAATTTTAACTATTTCTCAGAAGAAATTGACCCCCAAACTAACACTTCCCAACTAAAAAATATGCATGAAATCTACGCTGATGTTACGTTATTTATGGATAATTTTAAAAAGGGCGTTTATGAAAATATAATTTTTTATGGCTCAGTTGGAACTGGAAAAACGTTTTTGTGTAACTGTATAGCACATGATATTTTAAATGATGGATTTTCCGTTTTATATTTTACATCTGCCCAGTTTTTTAACTTAATTAATGATACAAGATTTAACCGTGATGAACTTGTGGAAGATGTAAAAACTACTCTTGAAACGTTGTATAATGTAGATTTGTTAATACTTGATGATTTGGGGTCAGAATTCAAAACGGATTTAACTAGCCCCGACCTATTTAATACACTAAATTCTCGCCACCTAAACCAAAAATGCACCATCATTTCCACCAATTTGAGGCTAGATGATATTGACGAAGAATATTCGGCTCGTGTTTCTTCAAGAATTGCTGGTAACTACGTTAAATTTGAATTTTTTGGTAATGATATCCGAAAGACTAAGACACAATATCCCCACTAACTATTTTTTATAGAGGGATATTTTTTTTGTTGTACTAATATAAATAAATATATACTTAGCTATTAAGGAGAGATTTCGTATGTTTTGGGCTATTAAAATTTCAAAATCAGACCCCACCCCTCTATATATTCAGCTTGCTAATGAACTAATTCGCTTAATTGACAGTGGTATGTTGCCTGCAAAAACTAAGCTTCCTACTATACGCACCCTTTCTAGCAAGCTAAAAATAAATAGAGATACTGTCGTAAATGCATACCGTTTGCTCGAGAGTAAAAATTATGTTATTGCGCATATAGGTAGTGGAACGTATGTAGCTCCACAAATTGCTCCTGCTCCACTAGAGAGCAAACTTTCACCTATTGCGTGTAGCCGTGCCGTTTTTCCAAGAGAATTGTTCTCTATAAATATATGCCAAAACCTTTTGAGTAAGGTGTTAGAAGATGAAGGTTGGGAAGCATTTTCCGACCCTTTACAGCGTGAGAGGCAACTCATTCGCCAATCAATTAGCAACTACCTAAAGTCGGTTGGAGTGTGTGCCTCACCAACCAAAACTAGACTAATTAAAGACTCATCTCAATTAATTTTGGAGCTTTTAAAACTTTCACCAAAATCTACAATTTGCGTTGAGGCGTACAGAGATTTAAATTATACAACAACTCTTAGAAATTTGGGATTTAAAATTATCGAAGTGCCTATGACTCCTGATGGAATGGACCTAAATATTTTGGAACATCATCTCAAATCTTCAAATGTGGCCTATATTTTGGCTACTCCCTATATCCAAAATCCTACTGGCGTTTGTTATAGTGAGGAGAAAAAAGCAACTTTGATTGACTTATGTACAAATTATGATTGTTATCTAATTGAAGACGGAACATTTTCGGATTTTGCGTATAATACAACAAAACTAACGCCTTGTTATCACATAAAAGATAACGATAGAGTTATATATTTGTATCATTTTTGCAAAATATATTTGCCACATCTTGATTATACTTTTGCTGTATTACCAACGGATTTGCAAAAAAGATTGGTGGACAATTTGCAGTGTACACTAAATGAGCGATTGCTTCATTATTATTTGCAATCTCAAGATTTTGAAGATATTAGGCAAAATATTATTTTGAGTACCCAACAAAAGTACCTAGTTTTACATAACTTTTTTATAGAAAATAAAGATGCTTTTGAAATTTATGCACATGATGGAGGTTTGTTTTTTTGGATCAAACCCCTACACTTATCAACCAAAAAAATTACCCAACTATTTTTGGCCCACAATATAATTGTCTCACCTGCTGATTTATTTACAACTCAACTTGGTGTAAATTATTTTAGGTTATCAATAGCCTCTTTATCAGAAGAACAAATTAATATTCTTATCGATGTTTTGATACAAACAAAAAAAGTGAGCCTCTAACGCTCACTTTTTCTCAATTTCAATTGCTGATTTGGACTATATCATAATACATATGGAGAATTTGTTTGGGTAAAAGTAAAGTAATCTTTACAGGTACTGAAATTTTTATTCTTAATTTTATGATTTAATCTATTATTTTAAGATTTTAGATTACTTTAAATTTCAAATCCCCATATGTAATATTTAGTGTTTATTTTAAAGCTATGCAATTAATGTTTAGTTGTAAAGATGTGTGGTATTTCTGTTATTTATAAATTATTAGTTAGGCTGTTCGGCAACGTACTTATAATTAACTCCATTGATTTTTTCTAATGCTACTTCATCTCTTGCTTGATAAAACATATCTCTTAGGTTAATAGAAGGGTACATATTAATATGTCCGACCTTATTATTATCTGTATAATGTGTATCATAATCAAAATCAGGGTATTGGCGTACGTAGTTTAATATATAAGCGTATGCATAGCTCCAAGGGTCATTCCATGTTCCTGCTGTTGGTTTAATTATCGCTATTTTAAAATCTACTTTTCCGTCAGCATCAAGATTTACATACCAATTGTACATATGTTCAATTTGTTCTATCTCAAGTAACAATGTACCTTCAGTACCATTCGCTGTCCTATTATAACGATAATATCCATCTTCACGATTAGTTGTCATTATGAAATTATCTTTAAATCCAGCATTTATGCTAGTTTCTCCATTATAATTTTCAGATATAAAACGTGACTTAACATCAGCCGTGGCAATGTCCCAATCAATGATATTACGCTTAATTAGATACTCTCCAGCTTCTTCATCAAAATACTCATACATCATCTCCATACAAGGATTTCCACCCACGCTGTTGATATACTGATAATCGACTTCAGCATACATTACTTCAATATTGGCAATTTCTTCAGGTGACATTATATTACTAATTTTAGAAAGGGCTGTTGTTAATTCTTGTCTCTCTATGTCATTCAATCCTAACCAAGTTCCATCTTCTAAAGTTTCAACATCACCTAATGTAAACATAGGAATGAATTGTAATCGTTTAGTTGCTAGGTTAATTGGATTACTTGATACTACACTTCCAGCAGGTGTTACATAATATCCGTCCATTAAGTTAGATGGTGTTAGTGGGATGTTTCCAGTAAAAGGTACGGTTTGAGCTACAGCCAGATGTTCACCTAGTTCGGTAAAGTTTTGGTGGTTGTAGTTAACCCTATCCCAAACATCAAAAGTTTCTATAAGAGGGATACTACCTACACTAGATATATTACCGAATCTTACTACGTTATCCACTCCATGTTTGTGGACGTTTACACTATACTCACTAATAAGTTGAGTATGCCATTCTTGAGTTACAGCCGTAGCGTTGGTTTGCTCCCACGTCAATACGGGCTTGTCATAAACTTGTTCAGGATTGTTGGCTTTAGAATTTTCTATCGCTTTTACAACAAATTCAGGTAAGTTTTCATCTTTGCTATATTGCAATTGAAGCTGTTCTAAGTTTGTGAAGTTTAATTCAGGTGCTGTTGATAGTTCGTTAACATCTTGAGTTATAGCAGGTGCATTTTGAACTACAATTTCTTCGGCCTGTAACATAGTTGGCATCGCAAAACTAACTGCTAATCCTGTTGTTAGGCATTTTTTTAATGATTTCTTGCGCATTATAAGTCACTCCTTATTAGTTAGTAATCTAGTATTATTTAAGAATATGTAGCCTTATAGGCTGTTAATAGGGTCAACTTTTTGTCAAGTCAAATTATATTATGGACATTAACTCACAAAAACCTATTTGTTTTAATACTGATAAGGAGTCACCAAAAAAAGGCTATGAAAACATAGCCATTATTGAATTTTTAGATGCTTTTCGTTTAATCGTTTGTAAGTTGCTTCTCTTGTAAGTTTGTAGATAGCTGCTGCACTTGGTACTCCAAGAATAATCCCTGGTAAACCTAATAAGTTGCCACCTATTGTAATTGCAAATATAACCCAAAATCCTGGTAATCCAAGAGAACTTCCAACTACTCTTGGGTAAATTAAGTTACTTTCTAGTTGTTGTAATACTACAATAAATAATACAAACCATACAACTTGCATTGGGTTTGAGATATCTGCCATCAAAATTATAAATGATGCTGGCACAGTTCCGATAAATGGCCCAACCATTGGCATAATATTTGTAGCTCCAATAATTACACTAACAAGCATAACGTATGGGAAACCTAATATCATCATTCCGATAAAGCATAATACTCCAACTATAAAAGACTCAAGAAGTTGCCCAGTAATAAACCCAGAAAACGCCTTATCAAAAACTCGTTTTACGTGTACCAAATAATCGGCAACATCTTCTTTAAATATAGCGTATACAACTTGTTTAGTTTGTCTTGATAACATTTCTTTGCTAAGTAGGAAGTATACAGAAAACACTAGAGCAATAACCATATTTACAACGCTTGATGTAAACCCAAAGAACCACCCCATAAGTGTTGGGACGATGTTTGATAACCAACCTGTTATAAATAATAAAACTTGTTGCCAAACGTCTTCTATTTGTTCCCAAATTTCTGGTTCAGCCATGTTTAGTTCTTTCCAAAGTACCTCTACATATTGTTCTGCAACGTAGTATTGTTTTTGGATTTCTGGCACTAAAGTATTGATACTCTCCCAAATTTGAGGAACAACTATCATAAGTAAAATTGTTACTACACCAACAAACATTGTATATGATAATAGTAATGCTAGTCCGGGCTTTACATTGTCTAGGCGAGTTCCATCACCCTTATATCTTAGTGCTTTATCCCTCATAAAGTTGAAGGGGCCCCTTAGAATGTATGCAATGATAAAACCGATGGTTACGGGTATAAATACGCCAGCAATAAAGCTTACTATTCCACGTAGAGTTTCAATATTTGTAAGTATTAGTAGAACCAAAATTCCAACTACAACTACGATAATATTTTCTTTGACTCTATTTTTATTCATCGTAAAATCCCTTTCAGAGTTTTTTTTAATTATACCATATATAGAAATTTTTTTCTATACAAAATACGGATTTTCCAAAAATATTTTTATAATCAAATTGAATATTAGACTAGACATTATTTCTCCAATTTAGTATCCTAAAATTTATAGGAGGTCACATATGCAAAATACTTTTTATCACCAATCAATTATTGGGTCATTGCGAATTGATGTTTTTGAGGGTGCTGTTATTGGCATCAAATTTGAAGAAGGGACTAGTTTAGATACTTCTACATTTTTACAGGAAGTTTGTTGTGAAATTGATTTATATTTGCAAGGTAATTTAACCGAATTTTCGTTTCCTATTAAGCTTTTTGGGACTCCGTTTCAACTTAGGGTGTGGAATGCTCTGCTAAATATTCCGTATGGTCAAACTTGTACCTACAAAGATATCGCAACTAAAATAGATTGTCCAAAGGGTGCTAGAGCTGTTGGGCTTGCTAACAACAAAAATCCTATTATGATTGTTGTTCCTTGCCACAGAGTGATTGGCGCAAACGGTAAACTTACTGGATATGCTGGTGGAATTGATATCAAAAAATTTTTGTTGGATATTGAAAAATAGCCTACATACACTGTACATAGGCTATTTTTTATTGTTGTGTTGTGCGAGTAAAGAAATCGTCTATCCCTTTTGAGATTGCAAAAGCCATTTTGTCTTGATATTCGCTAGACATAAGCTTTTTTTCCTCTTCTGGGTTAGTCAAAAATCCACACTCAACTATTACACTTGGCATATCTGTTCTTTTTAATAGATAATAGCTTTCCGAATTTTTTATAGGTCGTGTGTTATTCGGGTCTGCCTCAGATTTGATTGCCGATTGGATACAAGTTGCTAACATTTTCCCATTGCTTTTATCATTATAATAAAAAACTTGGGCCCCCTTAACTTTTGGGTCAGTAAATGCATTCTGGTGAACACTTACCATA
>LNZR01000004.1 GCA_002007365.1 Epulopiscium sp. Nele67-Bin005
TAGATGTTTTCTATGGGTAAAACAATATTAAAAATAAATATTATGTAAACTCTAGCATACTATAAAAAGCTTGTCAAGCACATTAATTACCCCTTTTCTCCTAAATTAATCAAACACTAAGACTAAGGAGATAAACTATGGTAACAGAAGCAATGGAAAACCAACTTTTAGATTTTATTAATGATACTTCAGAAAGTTTTTATAAGGTAGATAAATCTATCAATAAATTAAAGGACCTTTCAGACCGTGCAAGAATGATATATATGTATTTGGTAGATAGATTTAAATTAAGCTTAAATAATAAGGAATTCAAAGATGCTGGAGGAGTTTTTATTATTTATGGACAAGAAGCCCTTGGAGAAATGATGGGTCTTTGTCGTCAAACAGTTGCTAAATACTTAAATGAACTAGAAAAATGGGGGCTTATTAGAAAAAAACGTATGGGTCTTACTAAAGCCAATAAAATGTATTTTCCTGTTGCTTCTATGATAGAGGATAGAAAAGCAGCAGAAAAACCTCCAGTGCCTAAAAAGGACGAACAAAAACTTGACACTAATGCTAAAGAAGCAGAACCTATGTTTAAAACAATAACTGAACTTAGATGTTATGAATATTGTAAGCAAGTTCAACACATCTATATGCCATTTACCCCTGTTGATGATGATGTCTTTGATAGCATAGAGGAAAATAAGGATTATAGTTATCTAAAAGATTATGAATGGCCACAAGAAGTTGAAGAGGCTTATACTGCCTGCACTGGGCGTATCAAATTTGAATTAAGAATTGTAATGAAAGAAAAGTTAGAAAGACTTAATGGGAAATGGGATTTAATTATATTGGCTGTACGACTTGCAATTAAACATAATAGGTGTGATTTACAAACTCTTCTAGGTATTGTTAATGATTATTTGAGGCAAAATGTTAGAAATGTTACAGAGGCTCGACAAACGTATTGTAGGCTTACTAATCAGCACAAACGACGAAAATGGAGACCAACCGGACCAGATATTTATTTCCCTGGGCAATATGAGGCGCATATAAAATATAGACAAAGCCTGCAAAATTAGCCCTGTTTTAAATAAAAGTACTTTTAATCTACTTTTTATCGGTCTTATATAAAAAACTAAATATAGCTCAATTTTGAGGCGTTAGAGCAAACTACTATTATATTATAAATAAATCTTTCCTTTTTTTAC
The DNA here is from genome assembly GCA_002007365.1 of Epulopiscium sp. Nele67-Bin005. Classification (GTDB taxonomy): domain Bacteria; phylum Bacillota; class Clostridia; order Lachnospirales; family Cellulosilyticaceae; genus Epulopiscium_D. The sequence goes on from LNZR01000004.1 coordinate 1,197, forward strand.
CCAAATTAAGGAGGTCTAATTTGGTTGTTATTTTTTTAGGAAAATTGTATAATATAGTTAGGGGGGGTGAGTTTGTGAGGAATGAAACTCTAAGAAGATTAATTGGTAAAAATAGCTATTATTATTTAACCAAATTCCAAAAAATTGAGGATACTAATACTAAGGTGAGCTTTAATGTTTCGGGGTTCTTATTTAGTTATTTTTGGTTATCATATAGAAAAATGCATAAAGAAGCTATAATTGCCTTTGTACTTACTGTAATTTGTAATAGTGTACAACCAACTTCTGGGCTAATTTTATCTATTTTGATTGGTGCTTTTGGAAATTATATGTACTATAAACATTTGACAAATCATTATGAATATATGCAAACCTTAGATAGTGTGAAACAAGAAGCTTTTATTGATGCTGTTGGTGGTACGTCGTGGAAGTGGATTTTAATTTATTGGGCAATAACTATTAGTTTTTTTATGTTAGCAATAAGTAGTCTACTGCTCATATTATAACAAGCGTGGAGGCATAAATGAATAATAAACTTCTAGAACAGCTTATTCAAAAAAATAGTGGGTATTATTTAAATGTGTTTCAAAAATTTGAGCAAACAGGTGGCAAGATAAGTTTTAATTTATCTGGTTTTATATTTAGTTTTATTTGGTTATTTTATAGAAAAATGTATACTCAAGCTATAATTCATTGTGTAATTTTTATAGTGGGGTGTATTTTTGATATGGGCTTAATAGCCTCAATTTCTGTGGGATTTTTTGGAAATTATATGTACTATTCTCATCTTAATGGTCATGTTGAGAATATAAAAAGTTTAAGTAGAAATACTAAATCTGAAGTTATTAATCAGGTTGGTGGAACTGTCTGGTAATTAATATACATAAAATTAGGAATAAATGCATAATTTATTTCTTTTTTTTTGCGTTTTAAATATAAAATTTAATGTATAAATATACGATTTGAGTTTTGGATATATTTACCATTAAATTTTTGTAAAAAACTGTGATATGCAAGAAATAAAAATATGTGAGGAACAATATTTTGGGCTTATCCACTGGTTGTGATGACTTATCCACATTTAGTTGGGGATAACCTGTGTTTTTGTGGGTTTTGGGAAGTTAGATGAAATCTTCTTCCACACTTTTTTTGAAATTAATAATCCAGATGATTGACTTTTCTATAATTTTTTATTTTGGGATTTAATTTATGGTGTTTTCTTATATTTGGACGCAAAAAAAGCTTAATCACTGGGTTGTGATTAAGCTTTTTTGTTATTATTGAGCGTTGTAAGCAGCTTCTACTTTTTCTACTAATGTGTTATCTGTAACTCCAGATACTTTTGTAAATGCTCCTTTTACTCCGTTTTCTTCTAAGTGTTTTTTAAGTTCTGCAGATTGTGCGTCAGTTTCATCAAAATAGTGAAGTGCTGATGCAATTCCTGTTACTAAGTTATCTACAGCGAACCCAAATTCGTTAGCTGTTGTAAGAGGTTTTACTAAACGGTCTGTTGAGCTTAATTTTCTAAGTGGTTCACGACCAACACGTGTTACGCTATCATTTAAGTGTGGGTTTTTAAATCTGTTAATGATTTTATCAATGTATGCGTGGTGAGCTGTTTCATCAAAAGAATACTTTTTGATTAGAGCGTTTCCACTTTCCATCATTGCACCTTTAACAACTTTTAAGATTTCTGGATCGTTGATACTTTGTTCTACTGTGTCATATCCTTTTTGAACTCCAAGGTAAGCAGTTACAGCATGACCACAGTTTAATGTAAATAATTTTCTTTCTAAGTATGCACTTAAGTTATCAACTAAAGTCATTCCTTCGATTTGTGGAATTTCACCTTTAAATCCATCTTTTTGTACGTCCCACTCATAATAACTCTCAACGATAACGTCTGCTACGTTTTCTGTAGTTACTGGAGGTACAATTCTATCTACTGCACAGTTAGGGAACCCGAAGAATTCATCTGCATAAGCTTTTGCTTCATCGCTTAGGTTTTCGTAAACATGCTCTTTTAATGCACTACTTCCGTTGATTGCATTTTCACAAGCGATTACGTTAACGATTGTTTTAATTCCAGCTTCCATTCTTTTTGTGATACCTTTTGCAATTGATGGAGCAATTCTTGGTAATACAAGTAGTCCTACTGCTGTTGTAATAAGTTCTACTTCTGGTTTTGCAAGCTCATCAATCATTTCTGGAGAAGTTGAGATAACTCCAGATACGTTTTTAATTTCTTCTTCGCTTTTTACTTCATCGTATACAAAAACTGTATACTTGTTGTCTGTGTTAAGAGCGTTGATTACTGCTTCGTTAACATCTGCGAATACTACGTGGTAACCTGCATTTGAAAGTAATGCTCCGATAAATCCACGTCCAATGTTTCCACCACCAAATTGAATTGCACTTTTCATTTTTATATCCTCCTAAGATACACCTAAAATAAATAAAAAAACTTAATTTGTTAAACTTATGCCATTCTTGTACTACTTATGCCAACTTTTTTTGGACACTACAGCAGTACAAAATTTTTTGAGCATATGGTCTTGTATAAATTTTATAACATATGATGATTTTATGCAAGCTATCATTTAATTTTTTTTATAATAAAGGACCTAAAGTATTATATACTCTAAGTCCTTCATAATATGTGACGCTAATTTTCTAGTATGCGTCATTATTTTGTGTTAAATTTTAAGCAAATAATTTTAATACTTCTTCTGGTGTTTTAGCGTTTAATAATTGTTCGATTTGATCATCATCTTCAACTACTTCTGCAATTTTTGCTAATAAGTCAAGATGCTCATCACCAATTCCTGCGATACCAAAGATTAATTTAGCTTTTTCACCATCAACGAATTCAATACCTTCTGGACATTGTAAGAATACGATACCAGTTTTCTTAACGTGTTTCTTAGCTTCACCAGTTCCGTGAGGAATAGCTACTCCAAGTCCCATGTAAGTTGAAACTTTACGTTCTCTCTCAACCATTGCGTCGATATATCCTGCATCTACACAACCTAAGTCATGAAGAAGTTTTCCTGCTTCTCTGATTGCTGATTCTTTATCCATTACTGGTAATCCAATTCTAATACCTTGAGCTACCATTACTTCTTGACCAGGAGCCGCAGATGGTGCTGGAGCTGAAGGAGCTGGAGATGGTGCTGGAGTTGCTCCACCTTTAGAATTTGCGATTTCAGTGTATAATTTGTTTAAGTTTTCGTCTGCTAAGAAGTTTCCGATTGTGATAACTAATGGACGACCATTTACAACTTTAACACGGTCTTTTAATACTTCTTGACATACTACGATATCAGCATCTGGTGGTACACTATCTACTGATGTGTTGATTACTGTAATTCCTGTGTTTAAATCTTTAATACGATTTCTGAACTTTGTAGCTCCCATCGCACTAGAACCCATTCCAGCGTCACAAGAGAATACGATTTTGTTAACTGTTGCTGGTAATTTAATATCTTGAGGTGCTGCCATACCTTTAGATTGGCTCTTCATATCGCTCATTTTTGCTTGTGCCTCTTCTAAACTTTGCTCAGAAGACATTTTTAAGATTGGAACTGATACTGCAAATGATACTGCTGTTGCAATAGCAACCCCGATTAAGATTAATAATGTATCTCCTTTTGGTGCAACTGCTAAGTAAGCGATGATTGAACCTGGTGAAGATGGTCCTACTAATCCTGCTCCTACCATTGCATAGTAGAATACTGCTGCTGCTGAACCTAAGATTGGTGCAATAATCATTGTTGGGTTCATTAAGATGTATGGGAAATAAATCTCATGAATACCACCAAAGAAGTGAATGATTGCAGCCCCTGGAGCTGAATCTTTTGTTGCTTTGTCTTTTGCAAATAACATATAAGCTAATAATACCCCAAAACCTGGTCCTGGATTTGATTCAATTAAGTACATGATTGATTTTCCAGCTTCTTGAGCTTGCTCAATTCCAAGTGGTGTAAAGATACCGTGGTTTAATGCGTTGTTTAAGAATAATACTTTTGCTGGCTCTACGAATACAGAAACTAATGGTAATAAACTGTTTTCTACTAACCAAGCAACTCCTACTGATAAAAATCCTAAAATTGTTGTCATTACTGGTCCGATTGCATAGTATCCAAAGATTGCAAGGAACATACCAATAATACCAACTGAGAAGTTATTTACTAACATCTCAAAACCTGCTTTAATTTTTCCTTCAACAGCTTTGTCGAAAGTTTTTAATACAAGACCTGCAAATGGTCCAATAACCATAGCTCCCATAAGCATTGCTTGGTCTGCTCCACCAACAACCCCCATAGTTGCTATTGCACCAGTAATCGCACCACGATCGCCAGCTAACATCTTACCACCTTGGTACCCGATAAGTACTGGTAGTAAGTAGATTAAAATTGGGTCTACTAATGTTGCTAAGTCTGCATTAGGGAACCAACCATCAGGAATAAATAATGCTGTAATTAAACCCCATGCAATAAATGCACCGATGTTTGGCATAACCATTCCGCTTAGAAACTTACCAAATTTTTGTAATGCTTGTTGCATACTGCTCACTCCATTCTTTGTTTAATAATAGATTTGTAAAATGAGGTTAGACTTTTTTCTAACTCATTTTTGATGTGACCTAACTCTTTTTGTTTAACAGCCAAATAAAAGGGTTTTTGTTCTATTAATGATGTACTAATCCTGCTCATAACATCACTATGTGCCTTTACATTATCATAAGGCATCAACATAACTATAGCACCAACCACTTCATTAGCCCCAAACTTTGCAGGACTTAAAATTCTTACATAGCCAAAACGACATTTGTCAACTCCTTTTGTTTTGCAGTGTAGCAATAACATTTTGTAAGGAGCTATGTACGTTTCGGCGATAGCTTCACGCTCTAAAAGATTAGATTTAACTAACTCAAAGGAATTAGTATCATCAGTAAAAACTTTAGCTACAACTTCAATTAACTCAAACTTTGTTTCCACACTACGTAATCGATATAATAATGAAGTTTCTATGATATTTAGAATACAACTGCCAAGCTCTGTAATATAGGCTATTTCTTCTTTAATATCTACTTCGTAATTGACCGATTTTAATTTTGTGTGTAGGCTAGGCGATAAATTTTTAAGTTTATCTTTAAGAAGCACTCTATCAGGTTCAAGAAGCACCGGATTTACGTAAATAACTGGAAAATCTATATCGATAGTAACAGTTGAAATAATTAGGTCAATGCCTTTATCAATTAGAGTTTCTTTATCCATCTCTCTAATAGAACCAACTTCTTTTATGTATAACTGTGGAAAATGTTTTTTTAAATTAACAGCTAACATTTTAGATGTACCTATGCCTGTTGGGCAAACAACAATTGCAGTTATTTTCCCATGTTTTTCTTTTAGTCTTTCATAAGAAGCGCAAAAATGTGTTGCAATAAAAGCTATTTCATCTTCAGAAATTGACTTCACATCTAGTTTACTTTTTAGGGTGTTACAAGCTTTTGCTACAGCATAAAAAATATCACCATATTCTGTTTTTATCGTAGAAATATGGCTATTACTAACAGGTACTTTTAGGGCAATTCGTGGTAGAAGTTGCTCTATGTGATTGCATAAGTCTTCTATTAATAATGAGTCTTTCATAAATGAAATATCAAGCTCTGTTTCTACAATATCAATCATACATAAAACAGATTGGCGAATATTGATTAAGTGAATACTCACTCGACTCTCATCATCTTTAGAATGCACAAATCCACTAATTAAATACATAGTAATAACTGCTATCTCATCAGATGTACAACTTATTTGATATTTATTAGAAATCATATTAGCAACTTCCATACCAATTTCGTATGCGTTTTCGTGCTTTAATTTTTCCAAAATATCTAAGTCCACTTTGACAGGTTGGTTATTTTTTATACGTCCTAACATAACACATAAATATAATGAAAGATACATATATCCAGTGTCTGTGTACTCAACCCCAAATCTCTCTTTAATGTCATCTAAGATGTCTTCAATTTCTGTTTTTGGGTACTTAGAAACTAACCCAAATGATGTTGCTTGAAGTGGCTCAGTATAGTAGCTATATAATAAACTTACTATTAATTGCCTAATACTTCGCTCCCTTCCTGTAATAGAAATTCCTACCCCTTGCTTTCTAATTAAAGCAATATTGTAACTATTTAGCCAAGTTTCAATAGCATCTAGGTCAGAACTTAATGTTCCTTCAGAAATTTTGAACTTATCTAAAAAATAAAATGACTTTAAAACATCATTAGCCATTAGTAATTCTATTAAGATAAGTTGAACCCTATCTTCTTTAGAATATACTGTCCTTATTTTTTCCTCCTCAAGCAAAGCCAAAATAAACTCGCTATCATCGGAGTTAGTCATAATTCCAACACCATGCTTTTTTACAAACATAAAATCATTTTCATCAAACCAAAGTTCAATAGTTGGCATTTCCCTTAAAATTGTTCTACGGCTTACTTTAAGTCTTTCTGAAATTGTAGAAACTGTAACAGGGTTATCCGTAACCAAAATTTCTATAATAGCTTTTTGCCTAGATGTTAGGATACTTTTTTTGTTTCCCATGTGCTAAATCAACCTCTCTATAAATTATTATAAGTCAATTTTACTATATATTCAACTCAAACATCTAGTACTTTTGTCAATAAAACTTAGTGACACATTTAACACGATGATTTTTCTTGATATTTAGCCAAATTGACATTAGCATATATTTATTTATGTACGTTTTGCATAAACAATGACTAAAAAGCTGTAATCATTTACTAAAATCAAATATTGTAAAATGATTACAATTTATATTTAGTATAAGCCAAAACTAATAATTTATACAAGAAGTAGCACTTAATCATTATAATACATTTTCATAAATATATTGAGTAGATGTTTAGGTGGGTGGCTTATGGACAAAAATTTCACATTATCACGATTTTTCAATTTGGATTTACGAAGTTATTCATAAAAACTGTTTGGTTTTTTTGATTGGGTGGGATTTGGAAAGCTAGAATTTTTTGAGGCATATAGTAAAAAAGCCAAAAAAAGCACACCTGTTGGTATGCTTATAGGCAAAATTTATCATGTAGAGCTTTCATTGCTGTTTTCATGTAGTCTTTATCTATTAAAATAGAAATTTTGATTTCTGATGTTGAGATTAGGTGTATGTTAATGTGGTTATCATACATTGCTTCAAACATTTTTGAGGCAATACCCGCATCAGCAACCATTCCTGCTCCTACTATAGACACTTTTGCCAAATCTTGATTATAATCAACTGCTGCAATGCCCCAGCGTTCTTTGTTAGCTTCGATAACATTTTTAGCATCGTTTAATGATGCACAATCTACTGTAAATGAAATATCTCTTGTATTATTTTGCCCCATAGATTGGATTATAATATCTACAACTACATCAGCTTTTGCTAATGCTGAAAATATTTTGAATGCTTGCCCTGGGGCATCTGGTGCACCTATTAAAGATATTCTTGCAACATCATCTTCTCCAGCAATACCACTAATTAACATTTTCTCCACTTTACATTCCTCCTTAACAATAGTTCCTGTTGCACGAGTTAAACTAGAGCGTACAACAAGTTCAACCCCATATTTTTTGGCCATCTCAACCGAGCGATTATGAAGTACTTTTGCTCCTAGTGATGCAAGCTCTAACATCTCATTGTAAGAAATTGCTTCGATTTTTTGGGCATTTGGTACAATTCTTGGGTCAGCTGTATAAACTCCTTCAACGTCTGTATAAATTTCACATAAATCTGCCCCTAAAGCTGCGGCTATTGCAACTGCTGTAGTGTCAGAACCACCTCTTCCTAATGTTGTTATATCTTCAAATTTGCTAATTCCACAAAATCCCGTAACAACAACGATATTTCTTCTTTCTAATTCACGGTTTAGCCTAGTTGTTTTAATTTCTTTTAGTCTAGCAATTCCGTGAGATGAAGTTGTAATCATGCCAACTTGATATGCGTTTAGTGAAACTACTGGATATCCCATATTTGAGAGTGCCATAGCTAATAGTGCTACAGATTGTTGTTCCCCTGTTGATAATAGCATATCCATTTCTCGTTTTGATGGGCTATCACAAATTTCATGAGCTTTTTTTATTAAGTCATCTGTAGTATCACCTTGGGCAGATAATACAACAACAACATTATGACCAGCAGTATAAGTTTCTACTACTCTGTTTGCAACGTTTAAAATTCTTTCGGTATTAGCAACTGAGCTACCACCAAATTTTTGTACAACTAACAATTAAAATCACTCCTTCAAAAAATTAATGCTTAAGAAATAACATAAAAGGATATATCATTTTTATCAATATCAAATTCATATGCAAGTTTTCGCATAATATCCAACTTTATATTTGTAGAGTTTTTTGTTTCTATAAAAATATTATCACAGATTTCAACAGGCCTATTTAAATTGCTAGGGTTTGTAGAGATTAATTGAGTTAAGTTTTTATGCTTCCCATCAGCAATTTCTGCTAATAATACGTTATCTATTGAATAAAGTTGCCTACAAAATTTGCTTAAAAAATCTACCCAACTTGCTACAGTATATTCACGATTATTAAACGTAAAATTTTTAACCGTAACATTAGTGAAATCTATGTCATCGCTCAAATAATACTGATCGCATGAATTTTTTTGAAGATGACTAACTTTAGGATATTTCCAGATACTTATACATCGGTCAATTAAGATTTTAGAACGTTTTTTAATTTCTTCTTCGTTCCAAGTATCGAGGGTAGCTAAATATTTATTTAAATAGAGGGTACTTTCCCTAAAACCATTTTTCATATCTCTTTTTTCTATAAAAGAGTGATTGCTTAGTTTGGAATTATATCCTGTTAGAGTAAGGTTTCCAAGTGTATTGACATATTGACTGTGAATATCCCTATACTTAGCACCTAATGTTTTTTTCCATTCTGCTGTAAGAGTTTGGGGCATAATATGTTCAATTGATAAAGCCTCTTTATCACGTTTCATTAATTCAATAACATTAATTGTTTCTCTTTTATCAAATGTTTCTAGAACATGGAACAAACATTCTTTACTATCTTTTAATCTGTAAAGATTTTTTGTTGAGAGACTTTTTTTAAATTCCTCATCTTCAGGAAATCGTCCTGTCCCAGTTTTTCCACATAAAATTTCTGCTATAGCTCTATCATAACTTTTACCAATATTCTTCTGTTTATTTTTCATTTCTTTATGCAGGGTAGCAAATGTAGTATTTAAACTGTTAGTAGCTACTCCACAAATATTACGTCTTAGAATATAACTCTGTAGAATTTCTAAAATATTGATAAATTCTATTTTACTAATAATTTGCTCTTCATAATCATCAAACAATCCAAGCAAAAAGGGGTAGCTAACATTTAATTTTAGTTTGTTAAGATAGCCAATATTAGCAATTATAGGATTGCTATCAAAATAATTAGCATTAATAATATTCTTGTAATAAACAGAAAATTGGTGTAAATTTTTAAGAATATCTTTTGCACTTAGCTTATTGCGTTCAACATACTTTTTAAAAACTATATAAACTTTAGCTTTTTTAGGAATGTCACCCATTTTGAAAGTTAAATAATGTCTAATAAATTCACTAGTTTCGTTATTAACATTTTTTTCAATCTCATACCAGTAGTCAGTGTATAGCTCTTCTTGTTGTTGGGGAGATTGTTTTAGCAACAAAAAGTTACGAATTCTATCAGCTTCTGTTAAATCTAAACCAGTTGAATTTAAACTTTCAAAAATTAGTTGTGGATCATCTTCAGAGGCTAACTCGATATCTACAATTTTTAATTTGCGAATTGTAGTATTATAAAAGAGTTTTAAATTTTCTAGTGATTTCTCTTCAAGGCCATCTTTAAAAAATTCATAAAAAAATTCATAGTTAGTTGTAATATTACAATTTTTGATGAAATTCTTTTTCTTAAATAAAGCTTCATATGCTTTTTTATCATCTTTAATTGGTTTTAATTTAATTTTATCATCTTCATTTCTTGGATTTCTATTTTGTAGATAATAAAACATAATTTCATCTATGAGCTTATCTGTATTATCCATTTCTAGATATTTATCCTCTAATACATGACAAATTGCAAGCAATAACAAAGAAATGGTAGTAATTCTTTGTTGCCCATCAATAATTAGAACCTCTTGTCTATTGGTAGTAAATGAAACTACTGAACCTAAAAAGTGATTATTATAATCATTTTTAATAATATCTTGAATATCGTCGAGTAACCGATTACAGTGTTCAATTTTCCAATTATAATTTCTTTGATAAAGGGGAATTATAAAGTTTTTATTGTTCCCCTCAATAAGGTCTACAATAGCTATATCTTGTACTTTCATAAATTATTTTTCACCTCCTTTATATTTTAATCTTTTTGGTGTATCCATGATAAATACGCATTAACAAAACGCTCAATATCACCGTCCATTACTGCCGAAACATTCCCTATTTCTTCGCCAGTACGATGGTCTTTTACTAAGTTGTACGGGTGAAAAACGTATGAGCGAATTTGAGAACCCCACCCAATTTCTTTTTTCTCCCCACGTATACCATCGAGTTTTTGTAATTGCTCCTCACGCTCAATTTCATAAAGTTTAGACTTTAGCATTTGCATAGCTTTCTCACGATTTTGAATTTGAGAACGTTCGTTTTGACAAGATACTACAACTCCAGAAGGTAGATGTGTAATTCTTACTGCAGAGTCTGTTGTATTAACGTGTTGCCCTCCTGCTCCTGAAGAACGAAAAGTGTCAATTCGCAAATCCTCAGCCTTAATATCAACTTCAACATCATCAGATAATTCAGGCATAACATCACAACTAGCAAACGAAGTGTGACGGCGACCAGATGAGTCAAATGGAGAAATTCGTACAAGTCTATGAATTCCTTTTTCGGATTTTAAATAACCATACGCATTATCTCCAGTTACTTCAAATGTAACGGATTTAACTCCAGCTTCGTCTCCATCTTGCATATCAAGCACACGAACTTTATAGCCTTTTGAAGTTGCAAACCTAGAGAACATACGAAATAGCATATTGTTCCAGTCACAAGCTTCTGTACCTCCTGCTCCTGCATGTAAAGAAATGATGGCATTATTAAAATCATATTCTCCACTTAATAAGGTAGAAATACGCATTTGTTCGTAATATTCAAAAAATGTAGTAGACTCTTCAAGAGCTTCTTTTGCCAGAGCTTCATCATTTTCTTCAATAGACATCTCAATAAGTGTTAGGCAGTCTTCATACAATGAAGTAAGTTTTTCAAAGTTCTCTATAATAAGTTTGTTTGCTTTTATAGATTGCAAAACTTTTTGTGCATTGTCCATATCATTCCAAAATTCGGTACACGAAGATTGTTCTTCTAGGTTATTAACTAATTGACGAACATTAGCAATGTCAAAGAGAGTTCCCCATTTCGGTAATTTTTGATTGGTAAGGTGCTAGAGAAAGTTTTAGCTGTTCTAGTTCCAACATTATATCAACTCCTTTAAGTTTAATTTTTCTCTATTATTATAGCACATTTTTAAAATATGAACATATATTCTTATTTACGAGATATACTTATATACAAGTTAAAGAATATGCATTGAAATAATTAATAAAATAAGTTATAATTAAACAGGAAAATTTACAGTTTAGTTACATATTTTTAGAAATTTAAACACCACTTACCTTAATAATAAGAAATCGGAAAGGATACTATTATGAGAAAAAGGAAATCTCTATCTAGCCAAATTAACTTGATTTTTAGTATTATTGTCGCAGTTTTAATTATGACAATATCAACAGCACAACTAATTACAACTATTAATTTACAATTAAAATTAGCTCGTACTTACATTGATGATAATGCAAATATTGCAATGGGGTATTTATATGGATATTTAGATACAAATACGGCATTATTAAATGCTCTTGCTACTGATATTTCTAAGCGAGAGGCGTTTAAAGATGTTGAGGACCTTGAGAGTTATTTGGCTCTTCAGGCGGCAGGCCGTAATGATATTTTTTGTATTTATTATGCTCATCATGATGGTGGGTTTGCAGACTCAACTTTTTGGAAACCCCCAAGTGATTGGGACGCTACATCTACAGAATGGTATGTTTCAGCGGCAACTTCTAATGATGTTTTTATTTCTGACCCATATGCAGATGTATCAAATAATGAGCAAGTAATTACTTTCTCTCGTGCTGTTTATGATAGTTATGGTAAGGTAGTCGGGGTTCTTGGGATTGATGTTTTTGTTGCAACAGTTAATGAGCTTCTTATTCACCTTGAGCGTGATGGTTTATTTTTGATAGTTGTTGATGATAAGTATGATGTTATGTTGCACCATGATGAGAGGTTTTTGCCAACTGTTGATGGGTCATACAATCTTCTTGATCTTAGCCCAGATTATGAGCGAGTTTTGGTTTATGAAGGAGATAGAACAATTGAACTTATTGATTGTTATGGCAAAGAGGCGTATGTTAGTTATAAACCTGTTGTAGGGACTCATTGGTATATTATTTCTCATTATGAGAGTGATTTTATTGCAGATATTATTGTTGCAGAGATTATTGAGGCTATTGTATTTGTATTTATGGGGGTTATAACAATTTTTATTACTACACGTTTAGTTTGTCGTAAATTTGTAGGACCAATTGAAGAAATTTCTCGTTGTCTTATCGAAATTAAAGATGGTAATTTGGGTGTAGATACTTCTCATATTCAAACTACTACAAATGAAACTTATGAGTTAGTTGCATCATTAAATGAGTTATCAGGGTTTTTAAATTCATATATTGATGAGATTTCTAAAGTTCTTGGAGAATATGGTCAAGGTAATTTTGCTGTACGTACAACTATGTTTTATAAGGGAGATTTTGAGGGGATTAAAATTTCTTTAATTGATATTGCAGATAGATTATTAAACTTAATTAATGCTACTAGTCATGCCGCAGGAGATGTAAATTTGGCTGCTGGAGATTTGGCAGGAGCCGCAACAGAGCTTGCAGATTTAACTATTGAGCAAGCGTATTTGGTACAAGAATTTAGAGCTTTAACGGGAGATGTTACTGAGGAGGTTATATCTTTAATTGGAGATATCGGAAATGCAAGCTCTATTGCAGATGATATGGCAACTGTTGCACATGAGAGTCGTTTGTCAGGAGAAGATTTGGTAAGCTCTATGAGTTCTATTGGTTCATCAGTAAGAGAGATGGCAGATGTTGTTGCAGTTATTGGAGATATTGCCGAGCAAACAAATTTACTTGCGCTAAATGCATCTATTGAGGCAGCAAGAGCAGGGGAAGCTGGTAAAGGGTTTTCTATTGTTGCAAATGAGGTACGTGATTTATCAATAAAAACTGGAGATGTATTACAAGATATTTATAAGATGATTGGGGATAGTGTTTATAACCTAGAAGTTGGGGAAAAGATGGTATCTACTACTGTAGATGCACTTATTCATATGGAAGAAGCATCTTTTGACTCACGCAAAAATGCAAAATTATTGTTAGATAGAGCAAATTCTCAAAGGGGTGCGCTTGATGAGATGGTGCAAAAGACTCAATTTCTTGAGCAAGAACTTTCTCGTAACACTGCAATTAGTGAGGAAAATGTGGCGATTAGTGAGCAATTAGAGTCACAGGCTGATGATATGAAAAAGTTAATAGACGAGTTTATAATTTAGGAGGGGTGCTTGCCCTTCTTTTTTTTGTAGAAATTTTTCTGTAATAGGGGCTTGTTTTTTGGTAGATTATTATGAAAATGCGAATGAATTGCAAATTTATATTGACTGTTGCATTTTTGGATTTTATAATTGGGTTTATATTTTGGAGAGGAGAAGAGGGTTTTGGGTTATAATACTATAAATCGAAAAATAGTCTTAGATTTTTTGCAAGATAATTCGGATAGATTTATTTCGATTGGAGATATTTGTAATGAGTTTGAGCGATGTGGGCGTTCTATTAATATTTCTACAGTATACAGGCTGATGGATAAATTAATTAAAGAAGGTGTTATTACTCGTCATATTGAAGATAAGAAGTCATATTTTCGATTTGTGAGTGAGCAGTGTTCTTCACATCTTCATATGAAATGTAGTGTTTGTGGAATTGTGCGTCATTTGCCAAAAGATTTGCTTGAGGCATTAAGTGATTTTTATGGATTTAAGGTTGAGTATGAACGCTCTATTATTCAGGGGGTTTGTACTGTTTGTAAATAGGAGGATATTATGAGAAAATTTTTATTAGGTGGAGCTTTAATTACACTTTGTTCAGTTGTTGCTGGTTGTGGAAGTAGTAGTGCTTTAGATACTCCTAGTAATAATGCTGTAAATGATGATAAGTTTAATGTACTTTGTTCTAGTTATCCAGTTTATGAGTGGACTCGTGCTATTGTTGGAGATGATACTAATGTAGAAGTTAGTTTGCTTATGAATAATGGGGTTGACCCACACAATTATCAAGCTTCGGCTAGTGATATTGCAAAAATTAGTGAGAGTGATTTAGTTATTTACATAGGTGGTGATTCTGAAGGGTGGATTGATGATGCTTTATTTAATCTAAAAGATGTGCATTATGTAAGTTTGGTTCATGAGCTTTCTGGGTTTGTGTTAGAAGAAAATTTGGATAATATTTTTAATGCTTCAGATTGTTGTGAAGAAGACCACACACATGACCATGACCACGAAGATGAATGTGAAGATGAATGTTGTGAAGAAGACCACGCACATGACCATGACCACGAAGAAGAATGTGAAGATGAATGTTGTGAAGAAGACCACGCACATGACCATGACCACGAAGAAGAATGTGAAGATGAATGCTGTGAAGAAGACCACACACATGACCATGATGAACATTGCGACCACTCTCATGTAGATGAGCATATTTGGTTGTCAGCAAAGCTTGCAAAAGAAGCAAGTTCAGTAATTGCAAAAGAGCTAATTTATATCGATAAAGAGTTTGCATCAAGTTATTCTGATAATCTTGATTTATATTTAGAAGAATTGGATATACTTGATAATAAGTTCCAACAAGTTGTTGATAATGCTCGCCACAAAACTTTAATTTTTGGGGATAGATTTCCATTTAGATATTTAGCAGACGATTATAATTTGGAGGCATATGCAGCATTTTCTGGTTGTTCAACAGACACAGAAGCAAGTTTTGAAACTATAGTTTTCTTAAGTGAGATGTTAAATGAAACTGAGGCAGAGGCTGTTAGTTACATTAGTGAAAGCTCTCGTGCTATTGCAAACACTGTAATTAGTAGCTCAAACAAAAAATCATCTCCAACAGTTCAATTTACATCTATGGAGTTGGTATCACCAAGTGATATTGGAAAAGTTAGTTATATTGATTTGATGGAAGTTAACTTAAAGGCGTTAGAGGAGGCACTAAAATAGATGGTACAAATTGAGTGTAAGGCTCTAGAAGTTGGGTATGATAAAAAGCCAATTTCACCTCCAATTAATGTAGAAATTCGTGAGGGTGAGTATTGGTGTATTACTGGTGCAAATGGTATGGGTAAAACTACTTTTATTAAGACTTTGCTAAATTTAAATGCCCCAATTCTTGGGCAAATAGAATACAATGTTGATAAGATGGATATAGGATATTTGCCACAACAAAAGCCCCATCAGAAAAATTTCCCAGCTTCTGCATATGAGATTGTTCTTAGTGGTGGTCTTAATAAATCTCGTTGGTTTTATTCTAAAGAAGAAAAGGAAAAAGCTCAAAAAAATATAGAACGTCTTGGCATTTCCAACCTAAAAAATAAGCCATACGGTTCTTTATCAGGAGGTCAGCAACAAAGAGTTCTTTTGGCACGTGCCTTGTGTGCAACTAGCAAAATTATTATTTTAGATGAACCAGTTGCTGGGCTTGACCCAAATGCTACAAAGGATATGTATGATATTATTAGAAAATTAAATCGAGAAGATGGTATTACAATTGTTATGATTTCGCATGATGTCGATGTGGCTACAAAAGATGCAACCCATACTTTGCATTTTGGAAATAATGAAGTGTGTGCTTGTAAATGTGCTTGTTGTGGGGGAAGTTAGATGATACATCAGTTACAATATTATTTATCGTTTTCATTTGTGCAATATGCGTTAATTGTTGGAGTTTTGGTAGCATTATGCTCTGGGCTTTTGGGAGTTATTTTGGTTCTAAAGAGATTTTCATATATTGGTGATGGACTTAGCCATATAGCTTTTGGGGCTATGACAATCGGTATGACCCTCAATATGATTGATGATATGCTAATTACTATGCCGATTACGATTTTGATTGCTATAGTTTTGATTAAAGATGAGCAAAAGAGAAAAATTACTAGTGATACTGCTTTGGCTATGTTGTCGGTAGGTTCGCTTGCATTTGGATATTTGTTAGTAAATATTACTGGAAGTTCTTCAAATATTGCTGGGGATATATGCTCGGCATTATTTGGAGCTACCTCCATTTTAACGTTATCGCAAGCAGATGTTTATACAAGTATAATTATGTCAATATTAGTAATTTTGATATTTGTTTTATTTTACAACAGAATATTTGCCGTAACTTTTGATGAGGCATTTGCAAAAGCTACAGGTGTAAATACTGATAGATATAACTTGCTAATTGCAATAATTACAGCCATAGTAATAGTAATCGCTATGAATTTGGTGGGCGCATTATTGGTTTCAGCATTAATTATTTTTCCTGCAACTTCAGCAATGGCTATATTTCATCAGTTTAAAAACGTAATAATTTTAAGTGCCTTACTCTCTGTAATAAATGCTACAGCTGGAATTTTAATTTCGATATTGTTTAGTACGCCTGTTGGTGCTACAATAGTACTTGCGAATGTAATAACATTCATGATATGTAAAATTTTATCAGTAGTCATTAGGAGAGGATAGAATGAAAAAACTTTTATGTTTAATTCCAATGTTGATTATGACGGGCTGTCAATCTTCATCGGCAAGAGAGTTTGAACAAGTACAAGCTGAAATATTAGAAAGTATACAAAAAACTAATTCTGACCAAACTTCCACATATACAAATATTGCACCATATTCTGAGTTTTCACAGTCAGTTAAACCTGTAGTTATAGATGGTGTATTAGATTTAACAAATTTGAGTAATGTGATGATGGAAGCACAAATTTATGAGATGATTTATTTTGGAGATATGTATAATGGCCAACAGATTAAAGTGCATGGTACATACCAAGATTATGAATATTTAAATGGTGAAATTGACAGAGTAATTTTTATGGCAGATGGTCTTGGTTGTTGTGAAATGGGAATGTTGCTCCTTTGGGAAGATGAGATGCCAGAAGAGTTTCCTGCTTTTGATGCAACTGTAGAAGTTGTTGGAACATTTTATAGAACTGTAGAAGACCATATGATTTATTGCCATATTGAAGTTGAGAGCTTGAACCTTTTATAAAAAAAGACCTTGGATATTTAATCTGAGGTCTTTTTTTGCGATAAAATAAAAAAATTACAATTTTTGGTAACAATTAGGAGATTTTTTAATATGATATTACAAGATATAATTTTTTAAAAAGGAGATTACGACTATGCCATATAATCCATTAAATAATTTTTTTAAAATGCGAGGAGAAGAATTATTAGCTCATGATGATAAATGGTCTGTAGTTTATACAGGCTACCCAAAAAATGTTAAACAAAATTTATTAAATGCTTTTAAAAGGGACTTATCAAAAGACGGAATAAGATTTTTGCCACTAGACCATGACGAAGCTACAGAAAGCTTTTTTGTAGTTGACCCAAATCATACAGTTAGAGCTATTTTATATCCTACAGATGAACACCCTGTATCGTCGGATTTAATTAAAGATTTGATTGAGGATTTAGCTAAAAATAACAATATGAGAACGCAAATGCACAACCAAGCTAATCAGCCATACAATTCAAATTGTCCAAATGTTGATCGTGTTGTTGGGGAATATGTGCTTGGTGATCCAAAAAATGTTGACCCATTTTTATTGGATTTTGTAATTTATGCGTTTGCCCTAATTAAAGAAGATGGCTCATTACAAGTGTACTCAGAAACTCACCTTCAACAGCTTGCAAATCTTAGATATGCAAATCCAAATTTAAAAGTTATTATGGCTATTGGTGGTTGGGCAGCTGATGGATTTTCTGATGCAGCACTAACTCCAGAGAGTCGCTACAAATTTGCTCGTGAGGTTCAAAGTTGGGTAAAAGAATTTAGTTTAGATGGGATTGATTTGGATTGGGAATATCCAGGTAGTTCAGTTTCTGGAATTAAATCTCGTCCAGAAGATACACCAAACTTTACTTTAATGATTGAGGCACTTCGTCAAGTATTAGGGCAAAATGCTTGGATTAGCGTTGCTGGTACTGGTGATAATAGCTACATTAGAAACGTACAAATTGCTCAAATTGCTCCATTTATTGATTATTTTAATATTATGTCTTATGATTTTACGGCAGGAAACACTGGAGAAACAGGAAATCGCCACCAAGCAAACCTATATCGTTCTGACCTTGGGCTTTATAATATTAGTGTTAATGATTATGTGCAAAATTTGATTAATGCTGGTATGCCTCCAGAAAAATTACTTATGGGTATAGGTTTTTATGGAAGACGAGGAGCAACAGTTACAGAAACTTTTGATGAAATTCGCCGTGATTTCTTAAATAGAAATGGTTATGTTGTACGTTGGGATAACGTTGCAAAAGCGCCATATATCGTTGATGGTAGTGGAAATTTCCATCTATCTTTTGATAATGAGCTTTCAATTTATTTCAAAGGACAATACGTTATTGATAACTGTTTAGGTGGAATGTTTAGTTGGCAATCTAATTTTGATAATGCAAATATTTTAGCTAGTGCAATGACTGATGCTATAAATAATCCACAAAAATTAGAAACAATTTTAGCAAAAGATTACTTATAATAATATTTGGAGGTGTCTATTTAGGTGGACACTTCTTTTTTTATTAGTAAAAAAGTACAACTTATTTAGTATCACATTGATTATTTTGACCATATATTGGTAGAAACAGAAGTTTATGCATAATAAAAGGAGTGTTTAAAGATGTGTTCAATTTGTGGATTTGTAAACTTTAAAAATAAATCGGCAGTAAGTATAGAAATCGCCCAAAAAATGGGGGGCGTACTTGAACATCGAGGGCCAGACCAACAAGGAATTTTTGCAAATCAAGAAGTAGCATTACAGCATAATAGATTGGCAATTATGGATATAGAAAATGGTCTTCAGCCTATGACTCGTGCAGTAGATGGGAAATATTACACTATAGTTTATAATGGAGAAATTTATAATACACCCGAGCTTAGAAAAGAACTAGAAGATATAGGAATTGAATTTGAAACTAACTGCGATACAGAAGTAGTTTTATATGTATACATTGTTTATAAAGGGGATTGTGCAAGTAAACTAAACGGTATTTTTGGCTTTGTTGTATACGATCATTTTGAGCATAAAGTTTATATTGCAAGAGATAGATTTGGAATTAAGCCGTTGTTTTTTGCTAAGGTTGGTTCAACTTTTTTATTTGGTTCAGAGGTAAAATCTTTATTACAACACCCAGATATTCACCCAAGAGTGGATAAAGAAGGTCTTTGGCAATTATTATACTTAGCTCCAAATAAAATTGCTGGAACTAGTGTATTTAAAGATATTTTGGAGGTAAAACCAGCTCACCATGGATATTTTAGTGGTGAAACTTTGGAACTTAGTCCTTATTGGCACTTAGAAGCTAAAGAGTTTGACGGCTCTCGTGCTGAGGCGATTTATAATACAAAAGAAATTTTGACTGACGCTATTAATCGCCAATTGGTATCTGATGCACCTTTGGCCACGTTTTTATCTGGAGGAATTGACTCATCAATTATTAGTGCTGTTGGAGCAAAACATTATAAAGAAAAAGGTGAAACTCTACACACATATTCTTTTGAGTATGAAGGAAATAAAGAAAGCTTTCATAATACGCTCTTCCAACCACAAAGAGATGATGAATTTGCAGTATATTTAGCACATTTTTTAGGTACACACCATACAATTTTAACGGCATCAATTGATGGAATTACAAACCTCCTAACTCCTGCTGCATACTTTAAAGATGCTCCTGGAATGGCTGATATAGACTCATCTTTATTATATTATTGTAAACAAGTAAAAAAATCTCACACAGTAGCATTATCAGGAGAATGTGCTGATGAAATTTTTGGAGGATACCCATGGTTTTATCGTGAAGAGATGCTTGCAAAAGGATTTTTCCCATGGATACATGATCCTCACAAACGTCCAAGTTTATTTAAACAAGAAGTAGTTTGTGCAAAAGAAGGGTTTGAATTTATGCAAGATTTGTACGCAAAAAGTTTGGCAAGTTGTCCAGTTGTAGATGGAGAGAGCCAATCAATGCGCCAAAGCCGTATAGGAACTTGGCTATCAACAAATTATTTTATGACATCACTTCTTGAGAGAAAAGATCGTATGAGTATGGCAACTGGGCTTGAAGTTCGTGTACCGTTTGCAGACCATAGAATTTTGGAATATGTTTATAATATCCCTTGGGAAATCAAGTTTGAGGGCAATGTTGAGAAGGCCTTATTACGTGAAGCTATGAAAGATTTCTTACCAGAAAAAATTGCAAAACGTAAAAAAAGTCCATATCCAAAAACTCACAATCCAAAGTATGAGCAATTTGTAATTGAAGTTTTGCAAGAACGAATGTTAGATAGTAATTCAATTTTTTCTCATATTATTGACCGTAAAGAAATCCAAGAGCTTATTGAGTGTGACAATGTAACTTGGTTTGGGCAACTTATGTCAAAGCCTCAACTTATTGCGTGGCTTATCCAGTTAGATTTTTGGTTTAAAGAATATAATATCGAACTAGTATAATTTATTGGAGGAGCTGGTGCTTCTCCTTTTTTTGATTTATCAAAACAAAAAAGGCGCTAAGTTACGAATTTAATCGCAAAAGCACCTTTTTCACCCAACATCCATTGGGTATCTCTAATATCATATGTTATCAGTTTATTTATAATACGTCAAGGTAAAGTTTTTAATAAAAAATTTCCTTTGTTCCTGATGTAGTTAAGATTTCTAGGTGAGCTAAATTTTTCAGACCAGTCTGGGCACGCACATAGTCAAAAGACTTACTAGGGATAGTATCTGATAAATTAGTTAATAATTCCCCAAATTTATTTATTAGATTATAGTAATCTTGTTTGGATAAATAATACTTCATATAAATAATTAGGTCAATTAGTTTTTTACAATTATCTTTTTTATAGCTATCAGGAAGCAAAGTCTTATGATAAGTTTCAATTATTTTACCAGACTGTTTTACTGTATATACTCTTTCGTTATGTGCAGAAATATTTCTAATCACTCTAGCCCAATGAAGGCTACCTTTTAATAATTTGTAATCATAACGTTCCCTGTTATCTATCATTTGATATCTATGACAAATAGCATCTTTAACTATTGAATTTGAAAATTCTATAAAATCTATGAGGTTTGAGAAGGTTAAGATTTTTAAGAATACCCATGCTGGCATTAGATTGGTATCATCTTGGTAATGTTTTATATACTCTAATTTGCTTGTTTTAATAGAATGATTAATATTATCTAAAAATATAATAAAATTTTTATCATTAATTTTATTAGGATTAAAGTTATTCTTATCATTCCAAGATTTATTAGGATTAGATTTTCTAAATTCTTCAAATTGATAGCCTACCAAAGCCTTAATTTCTTCTTCAATCTTACAAATATATTTAAATAATAAAATTCTTAATTCATCATCAAATTCTTTTACAGATATTAAATAACTTATTTTAGTATTTTTAAAGTAATAATGTTGACCATTATCAATACCTGCAACAAAAGGATTTTTATATCCATTAATTAAATTAAAATATCCTACTCTTTTTAATTCATTAACATCATCAACTTCTATATTTTTTGAATGTTGTAAGTAGTCAATTTGTTCGTCATAAGTTAAAAATGGCTTATCCATAAAATACCATTACTTTATACCTTTTTTCTATAATAATTTTCATATATAACCCCCTTTTATAAATATAATTTTACACTATAATAAGTTTATTGCACACCCTTAATTTTAAGCTAACCACAAAAAAGCAAAGTAACCGAGTTCAACAGTTACTTTGCTTTTTTTATCTATGTAAATTTGATGCTAGTGATAAGAAGTTTTGATTAGTTAGTGAATGTTGCTGCACCATTTTGTACTGATAAGCTAAGTCCTAATACTGATGCAATATATCTTGCTGATACATATGTTGTTCCATTTTCGATTGACATTACTGTATCCATTACTATTTCACGTCCATTTACTTTAGCAATGTTGCTTCCGTTTGTAAATTGTACTAATCCGTTGTTTGTATACACTGTTACTACTCCATTTGCAAATCCAATTTCATATCCAAATGCGTTAGCTACATCTTTTAATGCTACTGTGTTTCCTTTCATCTCAAGTTGTGCTTGGACTTTTGATAATACTGTGTTTCCGATGTTGATAAAGCTTTCAACTTCGATTTCTCCATTCATTTTATCACTTGTAATTACTACGTCATATGCTCCGTTTGATACGATATTGCTTGCCGTCCATACCATATCAGAAATTACAATTTCACCAGCTTCTACATCTGAAGTTCTTGTTACTTCTACTGTTAATACGTTGTTTCTTACGTTTGAAGTTACTGTTAATCCGTTACCTTCAACTGTTGCACCTCTTAATTGTAGTCCGTTGTTTGCAATGTAATCTTCTAAGTTGATTTCAAACTTTTGACCTCTTGAGAACGCTCCAGCTTCACCTTCTGTAATTACGATTGTTCCACTATTTTGGTTTTGGAAACCAGATTTAATTGCTGCATTTTCTTTTGCTTGTACTGAAAATGGTGCAGAAACTTCAGCTACTTTTGTAGTTAATTCAGCGTCAAACCCTCTGTTATCAACAGTTACAAATACATCTCCTGTAGTTGTGATATCTGTGTAGATGTCTAATTCTAACTCTAATTCATTAGCTTTTGTTGTGCTAAGTTCGCCAAATTTAGCTTCAAATCCAACTACATATCCATCTTCAATTTTGTAATCCACTACAGTTAATCCATCAATAATTACTAAGTTTGCAGGAACATCAGCTTTTCTATCAGCTTTGTAAAGGTATGCCCCTTCGCTAAGTTCTACAGTTAAAGTATCATTTACGTTGATTACATTTTCAATAGCTTCGTTTAATGATAGCTCAACAGTTGTAGCTGCAACATCTCCAGCCATAATTTCAGCTACTTTTTTAACTTCAAGTTCAGCTTTGTAATCTTTAACTTCACCAAGAACAACTTCAGTTCTATCCATTAAATCACTAGACACTAGTACAGAAATATTTCCAATTGGTGCATCAGTTCTACCAACAGGTTTTACAGCGATATTTCTAACAATAACATCACCTAATTGATTGCTGTTTAATTCTGGAAGAGTGATTAAAATTTCAGATTTATCAATAGAAATTTCAGCGTCAATATTTCCAGCAAAACCAAAAGCACCAGAAACAGTAGGAACACCAGTAAATTCAAGGTTAGAAGTGTTTGGTAACTTAATAGAAACAGTATCCCCTTCAGATAAAGCACCAAAAGTAGTTTCAGTTAAAGTTAAGTTAGCAAGAGTTCCACCGTATTTAGAAACGCTGTTAGCTCTATCAGCACTAGCTTTTAAAGATGTACTAGAAATAGCAGCATCAGAACCAGTTAAGTAAACTAAACCTGAAGAAATAACGTTGCTACGAGAGATAATTTCAAGAGCTGGAGAACCAGATTTAGTTTCAAAACCAAAAGGAACAACTAAAGTGTGGTCTTTGTTAGCTCTAAAATCACCAGAAGCAGTTACTACTAACATATCATCTCTAAGTTCAACATTTACAGAAACTTCATCAACAACATTACCAGAAGCATCAATTAAGTTAGCAACACGAGAAGTTTCAACTAAAGAACCATCAATAGCTTTAACAGAAAAAGTTTGAGCGTTAGAGAAATCAACAACTTTGTCCATTTTAATTTCTAAAGATTGATTATCATAAGCTCTGTTAGAAACGATGTTTTGAGTAA
>LNZR01000005.1 GCA_002007365.1 Epulopiscium sp. Nele67-Bin005
AACAATTACACGATATTTTTGCTATGGTGCTTCAAGATACTTGGCTTTTTGAAGGAACAATTAAAGAAAATATTATTTACAACCAAACAGATGTTACAACAGAACAAGTTATTGAAGCTTGTAAATCGGTTGGGGTACACCATATGATTGCTACTTTGCCAGATGGATACGATACAGTTATGAAAAATGCTCCACTATCAACAGGTGAAAAACAGCTTATAACTATTGCTCGTGCCATGGTAAAAAATGCAGATTTATTAATTTTGGACGAAGCTACAAGTTCAGTTGATACTCGTACCGAAATTTTGATACAAACAGCTATGGATAAACTTGCTACTGGCAAAACTTCTTTTATAATAGCACATCGACTTTCTACTATTAAAAATGCAGATTTAATTTTGGTTATGAAAGACGGTAATATTATAGAAAGTGGTAACCATAATGAACTCCTTTTACGCAAAGGATTTTATGCAGATTTATACAATAGCCAATTTGAAGAAGCCTAAAAAAAGCTATAGAGAAATTTCTCTCTATAGCTTTTTGCTATACAAAATTTATAGGTTATTTGATAGATGAATTTTGTTTTCTAAATCCCAAATGAAATTTTCAAAATCCAGAAATCATGATGATCTACAATTTCTGTCCTAAATTTTTGGTTTATTTCAAAAAATCAACCAAAAAATTACTCTTTTTTTTATATAAATGAGTGTAGTTATCATTTAAATATTTGCGTAATAGCATATGCCTCACCCAATACTAAACCAAAATTACTCCTAACAAAAAGGTTATTATTACTTTTACTTCATTCGGATTTATCAATTTAAATAATCTTCATACTAGATAGCTATCTAGTATATAAATTTCAAATAAAATTTATCACAAAAAAACGAACCCTAAGGCTCGCTCTTTAATTTAGATATCGGCTTCTTTTTGGTTTAAATATTTGCGTAATAGAATATTAATTATCGCAAATACAAATAAAGTTACTGTTAATAATAGTATTGTTACATTTTCTAATGTTACATAATTTGTTAATATAGATATGATTGTAAATGAAGAAGTCCCTGCTAATGCTATTAGTAAACTTTTTATAGAAATTATCGTAGCTCTATACTCTGACTTGATTTCAGATTGAAACAATTCGAATTTAATAGGTGCATATATTGAATAACTTATATTACCTGATAAATATAAAACTGGCATTAAAAATAGTGGTATAAATTCAAAATAAATCATCAATGTAAATGCTACATGTAATATTGATGCTATTACAAATGTATTATTGCTTGGTTTAATAAACTTATGGAATACAAATCCTAAAATTGATGAAAATATCAATTGCCCTGCAATTATAAACCCAACAACTTCTGTGGGTAATCCCATATTTGTTAAATGTAATGAATAAAAACTTTCTACTGCTATAAAAGAAAATGCTGTAATAAAATCCATTAATAAAAATAAACATAGAATTTTTCTACTCTTTATAAAATCAATAACATTTTTCATACTTATTTTTTCGTCTTCTTCAATATCAACTTTTTCCTGCCTACTTTCCTTAACAAGCAAAACCAATACTAAAGATAATACAATAAATACCATGTCAATCATAATTATTGTTTGGTATGTAAAAGCCTCAATTACATAACCCCCACAAATACACGCTATTCCATATCCCACATAAAAAAACACTCTGTCTAAAGCGTTAAACTTTACTAAAAATTCTTCTGGCAAACCCTCTATAATCATAGCTTCAAAACTACCCGAGATACACGTCATTCCAATAGCCTTAATTATGATTGCTACAAAAATTAGTGCTATATTTTGTGTGAATAATAATGAATACCCAACTAATAATAGTCCTATCCCTATTATTGAGCTTATTTTTCTTCCGTATCTATCAGAAATATACCCTGTTGGTACTTCAAAAGAAAATTTTGTTATTTGATTAACGAGTAACAGAACTGATATTGTTGATACTGATATTTCTAACTTTGTATTTAAAATAAGTGCTGTAAAGCTTGAAAATATATTAAAGCTTGAGATAAGCATATATAAAAAGTACACCTTAACATTTCTATCCATTTTTACGTCCCTTCCACTTGTTACATATGAAAGCCGACTATTTCGCTAAGTCTTTACGTAGCTTTCATAATCAAAAATTTTTCTCATATCGTCGATACCCCCCACCATAGATTTTTAACAGTTAAATTTACAGTGTTTGGATTTTTCATTTTGATAGCTTTCATTCCGACACTTCTCCTCTCTCTTTAAAAAAACATATTCCACTTTGGAATAAACAAAAAAATTTTCCTATCTAAAATAGGAAAGTGCAAGTTATATTGTATTACAATATAATTAAATTTTATACCATACTTTATATCTTTATGCACAAATATAATATTATCATCTAATTTTATTACTGTCAAGCTTATTTATATTCAATCATCTAGTAGTTTCCACAAAAAAACGAACCCTAAGGCTCGCTCTTTTTATAATATTGGTAACTTATTTAAAACTATAGTAAATAATATCATTCCTAAAAGTGCAAAAGGATAAGTCGCACCATAACCCATAGCTGGCTCATCGCTATCAACAGCTTTTATACAAGCTCCAAGGCCAGGGGCTGAAGTCATTCCTCCACAAATTGCTCCTGATAACATAACCCAGTTAATTTTAAAGACAAATCTCCCCAAAACAAAACCTACAGTCATAGCAACAAAACCTACTGCAAGTGCTGTCATTGCAAGCGTTAAACCAGAACCCATAACAGCATTTAGTGCTAAGTTTCCATATTTTAACCCAACAATACTTAGGAAAAATGATAATGCAAGCTCACGAATTAGAGATAACGCCTTTGGATCCATACGAAAAGACATAGGGCCAATTTTCCCGATATAACCAAGCACTAACCCAGCAATCAAAACGCCTCCTGTTGTTCCCAGCGAAATAAATCCAATCCAACCAAAATTTACTTTTATCGCACCAAGAAATACTCCAACCAAACATACTGTACAAAAAGAAATTACACTAAAATTAGTAATTGGGATTTCTTTTGCCTTTGAACCTTGGCGAGCTTGAGCCATCTCTCTTCTAAAGAGTTTCTTTTCTTCTTCAATGTCGATATTAAAAACTTTTGCTAACAAATTTGTACCCAAAATAACCATAATAACTCCAAACGGATACGCAACAGCATACCCAACCCCAACGCTTCCTGTTGCATTAGTTACAAAAGCTGATTGTTGTTCTTTGGTTAAAGTTGTAGTATTTTGAATAGTTAAAGCTCCTGTTGGGTCAATTACTTCAAGAATTTCTGCCCTAACTTTATCATCTTGCGTTTCATAAGTACTAGCATACATCGATGCGTGTTCTCCAGCAGCTTCTAGTGCGGCCCCAAGACCTGGCGAACTAGTTAAAGCTCCAACGTATACTCCAGAAACTTCAAAGGAATTTGTACTAGAGATAATTCCCGTTGCTAAATATGTTGTTGCGGCTCCAGCAAATGTAATGCTAAAACCTAAAATAATAAACTTAACTCCATACTTTTTCAAAATAACTGCTAAATCTTTTGCTGTAATTAATGCTACTGATGCAATAAACAAAGTTAAAGCCGTATCTAAAAAGTAGCTATTAATAACCCCTTCACTAAGTAATCTTTGAGCTATCGAATATCCGTTGGCACTTTCGCCACTATTTACAATATCTTGTGCAAAGTTTTGAACAAAATACCCGATAATCAAACCTACAAACATTCCCCCAGATGCGCCAAACTCGAACTTACCAAATTTTATTTGTCCAAACAATAAACCAAAAATAACAGTAGTAAACATGAGTGTAAAAGGGTTCATCACAAGCTGGTAAATATTAATTTCCATTTTTTCTAGCCTCCTATACAATTTCAGTTTTTATTATACACTATATTTAAGATTTTTTGAATTGATTTGTAAAAAAAATTATTTTTTAGGTGTTCAAAAACTCATCTATTTGACTTTGCAATGCATTCTTAATATTTAGATAACCTTCGCTATATAGCATTTCGCTTAGCTGTGGCAAGAGGTCATGTGGATTTTGCTTTCCACTAAGAAGCAAGGGCGCTAGTTCTTTTTCGATGGTTTGGCAAGCCAAAATTTCATTTTTGACTAATTCATTATCAAATCTAAATCCGATAATTGGAGAAATTGTTGGAGTTTCTTCCTTTATAATATAAGTTGGTTGGTTGACCACAAAATATAAATCTGAAATATTCCCTTGGGCTAAAATTTGAGGTTCATAATAATTGTTAAGTTTTATAATTGTATCCTCATCTAACTTTTGATAATGAATTCCCTCTATTCCATACGCCAACAAATTTCTTAAATATATATCTGTGTTTACAAGTTCCAAAAATTCAACGCATTTTTGTATATGTGGTGAACTTGTGGAAACTACATTGTACGAACTTTGAACAGAATTTGTTGAATGAACAGAATTTGAATATATTTTATTCAAATATGAACTGTCGTCCAAAATTGATTGTGATAAAACTACTAGTGAATTATTATTTGCAAATACATTTGGATTAATAATTTTATCGTTATACCACTTGTTT
This sequence comes from Epulopiscium sp. Nele67-Bin005, assembly GCA_002007365.1. Classification (GTDB taxonomy): domain Bacteria; phylum Bacillota; class Clostridia; order Lachnospirales; family Cellulosilyticaceae; genus Epulopiscium_D. The sequence goes on from LNZR01000005.1 coordinate 4,586, forward strand.
ATAAGCTCCAAATTAGATTTTATATTTTCATTTTGCCAAATATTTTCCACTTTGGCTGTTTTATCTGCATAATTTATTCCACTATTTATTGTAACTCTCTCCAAATTTGCACTCTCAACCAACATTGAATACATTCCTTCATACGTAAAATCAAGTATATACTGGTCAGGATACTCTGTTTTTAATTCATATAATAAATGGTCTACATCTTCCAAACTTTTTAAATTATCAAACGAAAATTTTTCTGCTAATTCTTCTTTGTAGGACCAAACCCATTGTTCAGTTGAGCCAGCATTTTTTATAGTTGGGACTCCAATTATAGTGTTATTCATCATTACACCTTTCCACAAATTTGACGGAATAGTTTCTTTTAGCAATGATGAGTATGATAAATATGGTGATAAATCTGCAAAATATCCTTGATTTGCAAGGGATATAGCATCTTTTATTGGTGATGCAAAAGCTATATCATAACGTTTGCCATCTTCTATCATTTTGGTTACAACTTCTGAGTATTCATTTGGTGCAAAATAATTTATTTCTACAGGATAACCTAATTTTTCTATAGTATATTTGCTTATTTCATTTATAACTAATTCGTTCTCTGGTGGAGTTATTCCTTCTGTTAACCAAATTATTGTTTGAGTTTCTTCCTTTATAATAGGTTCGCTACAGCCAGTTAACAAAAGTATAATCGTTAGTGGAAATACTTTTTTTCTCATTATGTCACTTGCCTTTCTAAAAATATTTGTACCGTTTGTATTAAAAATCTGATATAATGAAACTGTTTATTAAATACTAAAGGAGGATTTTTTTATGATATACGGACGTACTGAAATGTTGATTGGTACAAAAGCACTAGAACACTTAGGCACTCGCCATGTTGCAGTTTTTGGAATTGGTGGAGTTGGCTCATTTACAGTGGAGGCATTGGCACGCTCAGGGGTTGGGCATCTTACTCTTATTGATAAAGATACTGTTGATATCTCAAATCTCAATCGCCAAATCCATGCAACTCAACTAACTGTAGGGAAGCCAAAAGTTGAAGTTATGAAGGAGCGTATTTTATCAATCAATCCTAATATTAAAGTTACCACTTTTGAGGAGGTTTATTCAGCAGATACAGCAGAACGAATTCTTTTAGATGATTATGATTATGTTGTTGATGCAATTGATATGGTCACTTCAAAAATTGATATGGTAGTTAGATGTACAGAGAGAAATATTCCAATTATTAGTGCGATGGGTGCTGCAAATAAGCTTGACCCTACAAAGCTTGAGGTAACAGACATCTACAAAACGAGTGTTTGCCCTCTTGCAAAAGTTATGCGCCACGAACTTAAAAAGCGACATATAAAAAAATTAAAAGTTGTATATTCTACAGAAACTCCAATTAAGCCACTTCAGCTTCATACCCAAGCAGGAAGACGAGAAACTCCAGCATCTGTAGCTTTTGTGCCTTCTGTTTCTGGATTAATTATTGCAGCTGAGATAGTAAACTATTTTATAAAAGATATTCCACAACAATAAAAGAGCCATACTTCCTAATAATGGAAGTACGGCTTTTTTATTTGAGAGATTAGAGCTATGAAGAATTGCTCTCAATTCCTTTTAGGGGGGGGAGGGGGAAGAAATTTATAAAGCTATGTTTACGTAAGGACCCTAACCTCTCAATCATTAAATTGTTTTGCCAAATTTCTTTGTGTGTTCATATTTATATACTAGCATATATATTTGATTATTTTATAAGGAAATTTTAAATAATTCTTTAACAATCGACTTTTAATTTCATGTTTCGATAACACAATATCCTAAAATTTCCCAATATTATTAAGAAATTTTTTATTTATAAAAGGTTTTGGTAATAATTTACCCAAAATATACTTTTTAAATTATTTTTTTCACAATATAGCTATTTTACACAAAAAAACAGCCCCCACCTAAGTGAGAGCTATTTATTTAATTAGCTTAATGTTGATGGAGTAATGTTCCAAATTTCATTAGCGTATTGTAAAATTGTTCTATCGCTTGAGAATGTTCCAGCATTAGCAATGTTCATTAAACATTTTTTAGCCCAACCTTGTTTATCTTGGTAAGCTTTGAATAAATCTTCTTCAGCATCTTTTAATGCTTGGAAGTCTGCTAATACATAGTACTCATCTTTTCTTTGCCAGTCTTCACCTTCAACTAATGAGTTATAAATCATTCTAAACTCACCACTTCCTCCATCAGAGAAAGTTCCGTCTACTAAGCTATCAATAGCACGTTTAAGTGATGGGTTGTTATCGTAGTATTCTCTTGGGTTGTAGCTGTGTTGAATTTTTTCGATATCTTCAACTCTAAGTCCAAAGATAAAGTTATTTTCTTCTCCACTTTCTGCAACGATTTCTACGTTAGCACCATCGTAAGTTCCAAGAGTTGGAGCACCATTTAACATAAATTTCATGTTTCCAGTTCCTGAAGCTTCTTTACCAGCAGTTGAAATTTGTTTTGAAACATCTGATGCTGGAACTAATTTTTCTGCATAAGTTACACGGTAATCTTCAATGAATACAACTTTAAGTTTTCCTTTGATTGAAGTATCAGCGTTAACAGTTTTTGCGATTTGACCAATAAATCTAACAATTCCTTTAGCTCTTGCATATCCTGGGAATGCTTTTGCTCCAAAGATGTAAGTTGATTTTGGAATATCTAAATCTGGATTTTCTTTAAGTCTAAAGTATAAATCTACGATATATAACGCACTTAAAAGTTGACGTTTGTACTCGTGTAAACGTTTAACTTGAATATCAAAAATTGAGTCTGGGTTAATTGTAACACCTTCTTTATTTTCGATGTAAGTAGCAAGTTTAACTTTGTTATTACGTTTGATTTCCATAATTTTATCAAGAACAATTTCATCATCAATGAATTTTTCAAGTCCTTTAAGCTCAGATAAATCTTTTGCCCAAGCATCAGAACCTAAAAGCTCTGTAATGTATTCTGATAATTCTGGGTTAGCATATTTAAGCCATCTTCTTGGAGTAATTCCGTTTGTTTTGTTTTGGAATTTCTCTGGATATAACTCATACCAGTTTCTAAGTTCTGTAGCTTTTAAGATATCAGTGTGAAGAGCTGCTACCCCGTTAACTGCATATCCAATGCTAATTGCAAGATTTGCCATGTGAACTCTCTCATCTTTAATGATGCTAAAGTTAGTAATCGCTTCATCGTTATATCCTTTTTGTCTTAATTCATGAACGAATACAGCGTTAATTTTTTCAATTAATTCCATAATACGAGGTACTAGAGTTCTGATGTGACGAACGTCCCATTTCTCTAATGCTTCTTGTAAAATAGTGTGGTTTGTATATGCAAAAGTTTTTCTTGTTAAGATTAGAGCAGCATCAAAAGTAAATCCTTCAACATCTACTAATAATCTTACAAACTCAGGAATTGCAAGCACTGGGTGAGTATCGTTTAATTGAGCAGTGTGCCAATCAGCAAACGTATTTAAATCACCGTGGATTGCTTTGTGACTTCTAATCATATCTTGTAAAGATGCACTTACTAAGAAATATTGTTGACGTAAACGAAGTAATTTTCCTTCATCGTTTGAGTCATTTGGATAAAGAACACGTGAAATGTTTTCTGCCCAGTCTTTTTCTTGTACTGCTTCTGCGTATTTTTGTGAATTAAATTTATTGATATTAAAATCAACTACTGGCTCACTTTTCCATAAACGAAGTGTATTGATGTTTCTTGCTCCATAAGCGATAATCGGCATATCGTATGGTACAGCTTTTACACTATAGTCATTGAATTTAACTTCTACTGTTTGGTAATCTTTTCTAATGCTGAATGGATCACTTAACCATCTATCAGCTGTCTCAGTTTGAGAACCGTTTTCTTCGATGATTTGTTTGAATAATCCGTTTGTATAACGAATTCCATATCCTTGTAAAGGAATGTTAGTTGATGCTCCTGACTCCATAAAACAAGCAGCCAAACGACCAAGACCACCATTTCCTAAAGCAGCATCATCTTCAGCATCTTCAACAGCATTGATATCAAGGTTCATTTCTTCTAATAAAGATTTAACTTCATCATAAACCCCAAGGTTAATAAGGTTGTTCCCTAAAGCACGACCCATTAAAAACTCTGCAGAGATATAGTAAGCTCTCTTTTGCTTGTTGTAAACTTCGTTAGTTTCGTTCCAATCATCAACCATCTCTTCTAAAAGAGCAAGCCCAAGACTGTTCATTACCTCATAATTATTGGCATCTTCGATATTACGACCGAACTTTACCTTACAATATCTTTGCATATTATTTTTGATTACTTCTTTTTTAAATTTCATAACTTATTGAAACCTCCCATATAATTTCGTCAACTTGTAAATTTGTTGTGATAAATCATTATTAATAGCGTCTGGCTTAATGCGCCATTGCCAATTACCTTCAGATGATGAAGGCAAATTGATGCGACTTTCATTTCCTAGTGCTAAAAAGTCTTGCATTTGGGCAAGTGCAACATATCCAACGCTTGCCCAGGCTCCTCTAATGAACCCCCAATGTAGCCCTTCTTCCTCATTTAATCTGAGATAATTTTTTGCATGAGCCACATCATCTGGGTTGCCTGTTTCATCAATCCAACCCATTACAGTGTCATTGTCGTGAGTACCTGTATATACTATGCAATTCTTTTCATAAGTGTGTGGAATATAATCACTCTCTTCTCTTGAGTCAAAAGCAAATTGTAAAACTTTCATTCCAGGAAACTTAGTTTCTGCTAAGAAATCAAGCACATCTTGTGTTAAATATCCTAAATCTTCAGCGATGATATTTACATCACCTAATTCATTTTTGATGGCATTAAATAGTTTAATTCCAGGACCTTTAACCCACTCTCCATTAATGGCCGTTTCTTCACCATATGGAACTGTCCAGTAAGCTTCAAAGCCTCTAAAATGGTCTACTCTAATGACATCAAATAATTTTAAGCTCTCACGAACTCTTGTAATCCACCAGCTATAGCCAGTGCTTTCTAAGTATTCCCAATTATAAATTGGATTACCCCACAGTTGCCCAGTTTCAGAAAACGCATCTGGTGGACAGCCTGCTACTACTGTTGGGTTTTTGCTCTCATCTAATAAGAAAATTTCTGAATTTGCCCAAGCATCAGAACTATCTTCAGCCACATAAATAGGAATATCTCCAATAATTTCAATTCCTAATTTATTTACATAGCTCTTTAAGTAATTCCATTGCTTGAAAAATTGAAACTGCACAAATTCCCAAAAACTAATACGCTCTTTTAATTCCTCTCTGGCATTTGATAAAGCTTCACGACGACGTAATTTTAAATCTTCGTCCCACTCTTTCCAGCCTTTAGATTGCATTTTTTCCTTAATTGCCATAAATAATGCATAATCTTTTAGCCACCAACCAGATTGTTCCTTAAATATGTTAAATTCATCTTGTGAATGATTTTTAAAATTATTAAATGCAATAGCTAGCACTTCATAACGTTCATTATAAATTGCTCCATAATCAACTCTTTCTGGATCATGCCCAAAATTTCTATGTGCAAAATCATCATGATTTAAAAGCCCATCACGCTCCAAAACTTCAAAATCTATAAAGTATGGATTACCTGCAAAAGCCGAGAAAGCTTGATAAGGAGAGTCGCCATAACTAGTATGACCCAACGGTAAAATTTGCCAATATGTTTGACCTGCATCTTTCAAAAAGTTTGCAAATTCGTATGCTTTATCTCCAAATGTACCAATTCCATAAGGACTTGCCAATGAAGAAATTGGCATAATAATTCCACTACATCGCTTTTTCAATATTACCACCCCGTGTTTTCTATAAAAAATCTACAAATAAAATACTCATGGGAACGTTACCATTTTTTTGGCAATCCCTATAAATTTTAAACTACATCTTTTAGTATATCGAACTAGTTATATTTTTTTCAAAAATTTGTAGCTGTGTATTATTTAGTTTCCAAAATTTACCATTTAAAATATAATTCTTGATTTTATTAAATATTATGCTAAATCCCTTTTATAATACAATGATTTATTTATAAAGTCAATGCCATTTTTTTAATTTAAATTCGTTTTACTCTAAATCTAAATTACGAGCCTATATTTAAAATATATATAACTTTTTATGTATAATTTTACTAATAAAATGTTAAGTTTGGGTTAAATGTAAAAATTAAGTAATAGTATTTACAAAAAAATTTCAGAAATATTTACCATATATTTATGTAAAATATTTACAATTACTCCTTTGGAGATAAAAAAAAAGATTTTTGTCAAGCTATATCCCACTCCTATAATTTTTATCTATTTTCAACATAAATTTAATAATTAACAAATTATTGTTTCAAAAACTTCAATTTTATACTATAATTGAATATATCATTTTGCTACCTGAGTAATTGTATTAGTTATTTTTAACTATGTTAGGAAACAGATTTTTTGGTTATATTGATAAATGTATTATCAAAAAATGATGTTTATGATAATAGGAGGTTAGAAATGTCGATTAGGCAAAAGTGGTTGCTTGGTTTATTAATTTATTTTTTATTTGCGTGTACATGCTTATTTGGTATGTTTGTTTATGTAGCTCTTAGTTTAAAAACTTCTAGTGTAATGGCTGAAGGTGATTTTGATACTCACCATCTTGATTTGGAAATTACTTCTGTTGATTTATCAGAAAATATTAATCCCGAAATCACAGCTATCAATTTGCAAGAAAATCTTAACCTAGAAATTGCTTCTAATAATTTGTTAGAAGATGTTATATCTCAAGAGGTAATTAGCACAGATATTATAAAAATAGATGAGGTTCAACTTATGGAAGTAGATAAGCAATTTATGTTTGCAAACTCTAGTCATAGGTTAGACTTTTTATCTCAAAATAAACCTACTGCACTACCAATGTTAGATTATGTAGAAACATTAATCACTACTTATTACGAACCAATGGAAGCAATAGTTACCTTTTATACTGGGCTAGCTGCTGAAAATGGAGGATTTGAAGGAATGAATGCAATTGGTGGATTATTAGAAGTTGGCTCTATTGCTGCACCAAAAGATATTCCATTTGGGACAAGCATTATCATTCCAAATTTACCATCTGATGTTAATACTGCTATTTTTGAAGTAGATGATAGGGGTGGGGCAATTAAGCGTTTATCAGATAACAAAATTAAACTCGATATTTACGTTCCACGTTTGTATAACGAAACAGACCGTGAATATTACAAACGAGTTAATGCTCTTGGAGTTATCGAAACGCAAATTTTATATACACCATCACCAAAAGAAATCCCAGCAGAATTTTGTATTGATACTATAGTGGAAACATTAAACTCTAATCATGTTGATCCACTAAACTTTTTCTTTACTTAAATCTAAATTTCTATTATAATTTGTAAAGTTATAAAAATATGGCTTAAATATGTAAATTTTTGTAGATGTATTGGACGGATTTTTGGGCATAATAAAATTATATTCTATAAAGCTTATTTATTTAGCACTGTAAGGGTGTGGAAAATGAACATTACATTTATTTTAGAAGGTAATCTTTTTGATGTATGGCGTAAATTTATATTAGCATCTGTTATCGGAGTTGTATTTAGTACAATTTACACAATGGTTGATGGTATATTTGTTGGTCAAGGAGCTGGAGAAGCTGGACTCGCAGGGATAAACCTAGCTTGGCCAGCAGTAACGATAATTTTAGGAATGGGACTAATGTTTGGGACGGGGTCTGCCAGTTTGATATCTTTGGCAGTAGGAAAAGGAGAAATTGAACGGGCAGAAAGAATTATTGGAAGTACATTTAAATTTGCATTAGTATTTGGAGTTATATTAACAATCTTGGGATTAATTTTTGCAAATCCTATAGTAAAATTTTTGGGTGCATCAGAGGATACATTTAAATTTACCAAAGATTACTTTATGATTGTCTATATTATGGCTATTCCATATCTATTTGCAAATGTATTAAATCCTTTGGTAAGAGCTGATGGAAACCCCAACTTATCTATGAAAATGGTAGGGGTTGGAGCTATTGGGAATATTATTCTTGATTGGCTTTTGGTAATTGTACTAGGCTGGGGAACTGCTGGTGCGGCTCTTGCTACAGGTTGTGGAGTTACACTGTCTACGGCAGTTGGACTTTGGTATTTTTTAACTAGAAAGTCAAATTTAGAATTCAAAAAAGAATACTTCATTTTTGATAAACAAATTTTAATTGAAATTTTTAAGATTGGTATAGTTTCATTTATGCTCCAATTTTCTATTGGGCTAGTTATTTTGGTACAAAACCATATAATTTATAGTTATGGAACAACAATTGATATTGCAATTTTTTCGGTAGCAGGATATATTTTTGCAGTTTATAGCCAACTATGTATAGGGATTGCACAAGGAATGCAACCTCTTATCGGTTATCATTATGGAGCAAATTTATTAGAAAGAATGCGAAAACTTTTGTATATTACAATGTCTGTAAGCGTACTCTTAGGCGTTGCTACACTGCTTATAATATACAACTTTGGAGATGTTTTAGTAGGCTTTTTTGGAATTGAAGAAGAGATTAAAGAACTTGCTTATAATAGAGTTTTCGTATTTTGTATGGGAGCGCCTTGCCTTGGGGTTGTACATACAATGAGTGCATATTATCAGGCACTAAACAAAAATATTCAGGCCAATGTTATTTCGGTGGGCAGAGGAGTATTTTTACAAATGGCATTTGCTATAATTTTGCCACCAATAATTGGAGTAGAAGGAATTTTCTACGGTCAAGCATTATCAGATATTTTTTCTATATTTATAGTCTTTATTGTAGTAGTTACTTCCTATTTAATTAGTAGAAAAAAATCTGTTACTCTCCAATAAAAAAGAGGTTGTATCATTACAGCCTCTTTTTTATTTTACAAAATCTCAAAACTTAAATGGCTCAAACCAAACTTCTTTTGCATTAGGCTCATCAATAGGAGCATATGTTATAAAATTCGCCTCTCCATTAATTCTCATAATACCACTCACCATACCTTGGCTAATATCTCCTATATTCATTTCTCCCCTTAAAGCTATATCTGGCGTATCAAATCGTTGTGGCATAATCTCCTCATTACTCCTAAATATAAAATCATTATAATTAATATTAAACTGAGCTTGATTTTCAGCTTCTAAAAGTAAAACTCGAAAATCTAACATAAGATAAATTTCATCTTCTGGAAGCTGTTCATAAAAAATATTTTGTTGTTCAAAATAATTAGTTACAGTTGTCCCCCACCACATTCTACTAATTTCTAGTTGCAACTTTATATTTCCTGCCGCAGAGTCATAGCTTTCAAATATAAATGTTTCTCCAAAGCTTATTGGGTTTTGCCTAGTCCCTTTTTCAAATAAATTTGCAGAATTTATTTGTATATTATTTTGCATAGATGTTGTAAAAGCTGAGGATACCCCTTCTTCTTTTAAAATCGTACACAAAATTGTGGTAAGAGTAATAATTACTGAAATAGATACACCTACAATAATTTGTGATTTAGTCTTCATTTTACATCGCTCCTTCCTGAATATGTCAGGTAAGCCTAAAAATTGTATATTATATTATATTCATTTCGAACTTCAAAGTTTAAACTAAATCACAAAATTTTTGTATAAATTTTTTAAAATTTATTATTTTTACACAATAAAAAACTAAGCCTTGTTATAGACCTAGTTTTTATGGTGAGTTATTAATTACCTCGTTTAATTTATCTAAAAACATTTGTGGTGTAACATTTTCTTTGGCTTCAGCTAACCACGAATTAATTATTTGAGCAGTTTCTTCGTCAATTATTATATTATAATCCTTCAAATTACTAGAGCTTACTGTGTATTGTTGAATATGGTTGTCCCAATAATTTGTTGCTGATGATGCTTGTGTATCCAAAATATTAAAAAGACCAAAACTCCCTGCAATAATTACACTTGTTGCTAATTGTACAATCTGTATATCCTTTAATTTCCCCATATTTGTTCCCCCTAACTGCATATATTACCTTTATTTACTAAATAACATTTTATTTACTTATATTTTAGCATAATTTTAATCAATTGTCTACCCAATTCACAGCAAATTATACTTCCTATTTGTGGAAACCTACAAAATCCCCCCCTAACCCCTATCTTATCATATCAAAAAAGACCAAATATATATTTGGTCATAAAAATTATAGCGATATTTCTGATTGAGCCATAATATATGTGTCACGCTCTTCTAATTGCGAATATAAAATGTCATTTTCGCTAAGCTGCTCAATAGCCTCATTCCACCAATTTTGAATTAGCTCGGTATGAGTATCATTATTTATTATATTAGGTTGTTCCATCTCCAAAAAATTTGTATCCTCACTAACTGCCACTATGCTTTTGCTATAATTTTCCCAATAGGCAGTAGCAGGTGAGCTTGTTGAACTCAAAAGATGAAATAGGCAGTAGCTAGTTGCGATAGTTGTGCCAATTGCAATTTCTACAATATGGATTGGAAGTAATTTAAATTTTTTCATGTCTTATCTCCTATCTTTTTTATTTATTAAGCCATCTTAACATTATATAACTAAACAAAATAAATTTTCGCAATTGACTAACAAATCAATCAATTACATTTACATCATATTCATTTTAAAGGAATTTGTGTAAATTTTGTAATGAACTAACTGTTAATTATTTTTAACAAGCCATATTAATAATAGATTTCAATAAAATATTGCTAGACCCCTTTTCATTTTGATTAAGAAAAGTTGAGATTATGCCTTACTATTTCTTTATAAAAATTGGAATATTTATCTAAGTTTATTCTTTTATGAATAGATTGCAAAATTATTTTGAAACCAAAACTATTAAATTCAAACTTTATTTTTAATGTTCCCACCAAATTTTTACGCAAAAAAACAGGCTACTTTTACATAACCTGTTTTAAACTATTATTCAGCGTGTTCTGGTCTTGCTCCGTTTGGAGTGTGTCCATGTGAATTAGCTTCAGATTTTTCAGCTCTTTCTCCTTTTTCTCCTGCTGGCTTTTCACCTTCAACGTGTTCAGCTCTTTCTCCTTTTTCTGCTCTCTCACCTTCAGCATGTTCTGGTCTTTCTCCTTTTTCTGCTCTTTCTCCTTCAACGTGTTCTGGTCTTTCTCCTTTTTCTGCTCTCTCACCTTCAGCATGTTCTGGTCTTTCTCCTTCAGCATGCTCTGGTCTTTCTCCTTTTTCTGCTCTCTCACCTTCAGCGTGTTCTGGTCTTTCTCCTTGTGTATGTGCTGGTCTTTCTGCTTTCTCTTCTGTTGTTGCGTAAACGTTAGTTGCTCCTAAAGATAATACTGCTACTGCTGCTAATGCTAAAAACTTTTTCATAATAAATTCCTCCATTTTTTCAACTATTATTTTATTTTAAATTTTATATGTGTTTTTTCTTTTACTTTATATACTTATTATATGCTCCTATTTTGTGTTTTTAATGGGCTTGGTGTGATGTATTTGTGAAACTTTTTATCTAGTTTTAAAATAAAAAAAGACCATCAACATTATAGTTTACGCACAAAAAAACAGGCTACTTTTACATAACCTGTTTTAAACTATTATTCAGCGTGTTCTGGTCTTTCTCCGTTTGGAGTGTGTCCATGTGGATTAGCTTCAGATTTTTCAGCTCTTTCTCCTTTTTCTCCTGCTGGCTTTTCTCCTTCAACGTGTTCTGGTCTTTCTCCTTTTTCTGCTCTCTTACCTTCAGCGTGTTCTGGTCTTTCTCCTTCAGCATGCTCTGGTCTTTCTCCTTTTTCTGCTCTCTCACCTTCAGCGTGTTCTGGTCTTTCTCCTTGTGCATGTGCTGGTCTTTCTGCTTTCTCTTCTGTTGTTGCGTAAACGTTAGTTGCTCCTAAAGATAATACTGCTACTGCTGCTAATGCTAAAAACTTTTTCATAATAATCCCTCCAATGGTTTTAATAATTTAACAAAAAATAAGTATTTAGGTTGTTTTATTGTATACAGTTATTATATTCTACTTATATGTGTATTTAGTGAGCCATTTGTGATGTATTTGTGAAACATTTTATCTAGTTTTAAAATAAAAAAAGACCATAAACATTATAGTTTACCGTCTTAATTTTTTATTCTACTATAACAGCTGTTCCATAAACTATTATTTCAAATGAGCCATCTATTGTAGCCGATGTTTCAATTCTCATTCCAACTATAGCATTAGCATCTTTTAACCCTGCTTGAGCAACCATGCTATCTATAGCTTTTTGGCGTGCCTCATTCATAAGCTCATGTTGCTCATGTACACTACCTTTGCTTGTTGTAGATGTTCCCATCACATAACCAATAGTGCGAACCATTGTTTTCTCTGGTATCAGTTCAGTTGTTACGATTAACAAGTTTTATTCCTCAGCTCTCATTGCGATACGTGCAAGAAGTTGTAACATCTCCACATATACCCATACTATAGTTACTAAAATACTTGCAGCAAAGAAATATTCCATATATTTTGGAAGTCCACTTCTTGATGCAATATACACATTATCATAATCTACCATTAAATTTGCGATTGCTACCCCTGTAGTTAATACGCTAAATCCTAACGCCATTAGGTTGTTTCCAAAAAGTACAAATGGCACTCCAAATAAATTAAATACTAATCCAAGAAGTGATGTTGCACAAATTGCTAAAGTCAAAATCATTACTCCATTTCGGATTTTTCCTGCTAATGAAGGAGCTTCTTTGTATAATAAAAGCGTAAAAACTACTGCTAATAATGTTAAAATAAGTGCCTTTGATACTACTCCATCAAAAAAGTATGCAAATCTTACCGAAATCGAACCTACAAATACACCTTTTGTTGCAGCAAAGATTATTCCTAATAGCTTTGCACTTTGAGGTTTTACTGCCATACCTATAATTAAAATTAATGATGCTATCGAACTAATTGTTGATAGTGTTGTTGAGAGCGAAAACGATCTTGTTGTTGCTAAATTTCTAAATCCAAGAACATAAAATATTACTGCAGTTATAGCTGTAATTCCTACAAATGCTAATGTTTTATTACGTGTTCCCTCAACACTCATTGCCTCTTGAGAGTATGTGTCTGGATTGTTTAATCCTCTACTCATCATCGGATTTGAACGCATAAATTATCCCACCTTTTACTTTTTAAAATTTAATAATATGTTGGTTCTCATTTTTTCCAACCATCTATAACTTCCCTGATTGTACTTCAAGCCCTTTATAATAAATATATACTTGTCAACAATCTTATGCATACAAAAAAATATATATGAATTATACCATTTTTATACGCCATTCTCTAATATAAATATTGCCAATTTTTTGTGTAGTTTTGATGTAGAATTAATTACAACAAAATTACCCTCCATATCAAAAACTGAATGAAGGGTAAAATTTATTAGTTGTATTTTTTCACAGATAAAACTACATTTTCACTATTTACTTTCCACTCTTTTGTAAATCCATCTTCAAAGCTAGCAAACTCAACGCCTTTAGCCAAAGTTTCTCTAGTAATTACAGCTTCGTTGCGTTCAATAATTTCTTTGATTTTATCGTTGTTTGTGCAACCAATCAAAATATTATCCTGAACATCAAAATCAGCTTCTTTACGCATAGTTTGGATTTTTGATACAATCTCACGAACAAAACCTTCTTCAATTAATTCCTCTGTTAGAGTTGTATCCAAAACTGCTGTAAATCCTTCACTACTTTGTGCCACATACCCTTCACGTTGTGCAGTTGAAATTAATAAATCTTCTTTAGTTAAAACAACTTCTGTTCCTTCCAAAGTAAGCTTAATTTCTCCTTCTTTATTAAGAGTATCCATAGTTTCAATTCCATCTAAAGTTGTAAGAGCTGTACGTATTGCATTTAGGAGTTTTCCGTATTTTGGCCCAAGAGTTCTCATTTGAGGTTTAAAGCTATAAGAAATATAATCACTTGCATTACTTGTAAATTCAACGTGTTTTACATTTAACTCTTCTGCTACAATTTGAATAAAATCTTGAGGTAAATTTTCTGTTGCCCCAACATACATAGTCCCAATTGGTTGACGATTTTTAATGTTTGACTCACTACGGCAAGCTCTACCCAACACTACAATTTGTAAAACGCTGTTCATGTGTTTTTCTAACTCTTTATCAATCCAACTTTGATTTACGGTTGGGAAATCACAAAGGTGAATGCTAGATGGGGCATTTTGCTCATTAGTACGAACTAGGTTTTGATAAATTTCTTCTGCCATAAACGGAATAAATGGAGCTGAAACCTTTGCAAATTCACAAAGTACAGTGTATAGCGTCATATACGCATTAATTTTATCCTGTGGCATATCGCTTTGCCAAAATCTCTCACGGCTACGACGCACATACCAATTAGAAACATCATCAATAAAACTTTGCATCAAACGTGATGCCTCAAAAATACGATAATTTTCTAGGTGTTCATCTACTTCTTTGATTACCGAATGAAGTTTTGATAATACCCACTTGTCCATCATATTTAATTTATCATACTCAAGTTCATATTTTGTGTGGTCAAATTTATCAATATCAGCATACAAAATAAAGAAAGCGTATGTGTTCCAAAGAGTCCCCATAAATTTACGTTGTGACTCACTAACATTTTTTGAACCAAAACGGCTTGGCAACCAAGGCGCACTTGCAGAGTAGAAATACCAACGTATAGCGTCTGCTCCTTGCTCATCTAAAACAGTCCATGGGTCAACTACATTTCCTTTTGACTTACTCATTTTGTGGCCATTCTCATCACACACATGACCCAAAACAATAACATTTTTATATGGTGCTTTATCAAAAATTAATGTAGAAATCGCCATAAGAGTATAGAACCAACCTCTAGTTTGGTCAACTGCTTCTGAAATAAAGTTTGCTGGGTAATTTTTCTCAAAAACTTCTTTATTTTCAAACGGATAGTGAAGCTGCGCAAATGGCATAGAACCACTGTCATACCAACAATCAATAACATCTTCAACTCTTGTCATTTGTTTGCTACATTTTGGACAATCAAGGTGAACATTATCAATAAATGGTTTGTGAAGCTCAATGTTTTCTGGGCAATTACTGCTCATTTGTTTAAGCTCCTCAATACTTCCAATTAGATGTTTATACCCACAGCTACATTCCCAAATAGGAAGAGGTGTCCCCCAATACCTAGAACGTGATAGACCCCAGTCAATAACGCCTTCTAAGAAGTTTCCAAATCTACCTTCTCCAATAGTTTGTGGTATCCAATTTACAGTTTTATTATTTGCCACAAGATTATCTCTAACTTTTGTCATTTCGATAAACCATGTATCACGTGCATAATAAAGAAGAGGTTTATCACAACGCCAACAGTGTGGATAGCTGTGTTCGTATGTCATAGCCTTAAATAATTTGTTATTTTCCTCAAGCCATTTTAAAATTTGTGGGTCAGCTTCTTTTACAAAAATATCTTGCCAAGGAGTTACTTCTTCTGTAAATAAACCTTGCTCATTTACAAGTTGGATAAATGGAAGTTTATTTGCTCTCCCAACTCTTGCATCATCTTCTCCAAATGCAGGAGCAATATGAACAATCCCTGTACCATCAGATAATGTTACATAATCATCAGCCACAACAAACCAAGCTTTTTCTTCTACTTTTGCAAAATCAAATAATGGTTTATAGCTAGTTCCTGTTAAATCACGACCAACATATTTCTCAACAATTTTTGCCTCTTCTCCCAAAACTGAAACCATAAGTTCTTCTGCCAAAATATAATAAGAACCATCTAGTTCAGCCTTTACATAAGAAGCATCAGGATTAACACAAAGACCCACGTTAGAAGGCAAAGTCCAAGGTGTAGTTGTCCAAGCTAATAAATAAGTATCTTCACTATCTAATAACTGGAATTTTGCAATAGCCGTAGCATCTTTTATATCTTTATATCCTTGTGCAACTTCATGTGAAGAAAGCGAAGTCCCACATCTCGAGCAATAAGGTACAATCTTATGACCTTTATAAATTAAATCTTTATCCCAAATTTGACGAAGTGACCACCAAACAGACTCAATATAATTATTATCATAAGTAATATATGGGTTGTCCATGTCTACCCAATACCCAACACGTTCAGACATTTTCTCCCATTCACCTTTGTATTTCCAAACGCTTGATTTACATTTGCCGATGAAATCTTCAATTCCATATGCCTCAATTTGTGGCTTTCCACTAATGCCAAGCTGTTTTTCAATTTCTAGCTCAACAGGAAGCCCATGAGTGTCCCAACCTGCTTTTCTTAATACATGGTAACCTTTCATAGCCTTATACCTTGGAATAAGGTCTTTTGTAACACGAGTTAGAACGTGTCCAATATGTGGTTTACCGTTTGCAGTAGGTGGCCCATCATAAAATGTAAAATCCTCTGCTCCACTTCTTTGTTCAATTGACTTTTCAAAAACGTTGTTTTCTTCCCAAAATTTTAAGATATTTAATTCTCTATCCACAAAATTTAGGTTTGTATCTACCTTTTTATACATTATTCTACCTCCAATTAATATGAGTTCATTATAAGATTATAGCCTAGAAATGTAAAGTCTATAATCCAAAATATACTATTTTCTTATTTTTTTGATAAAAAGATGGTGATACCAAAACTTTGGGTGGTAGGCGTAGTGTTTTTTGTATCAAATCAAATAAACTTTCATAAATAAGCACCAAAAGAGTCATACTAAGTAAATAATATAAAAATAGAAAGGGAACTATTTATGAAACAAAATATTAAAAGAGTGTTGATGGCTTCATTTATGATATTTGGCTGTTTTTCCCAAAATCCAGTTTTGGCAGAAGGGGCTGATGAACAAATTGATGAGAAAATTGCATATTTAACTTATGATGATGGACCAACTACAGGGATTACAGAAGAGCTTTTGGACATACTAAAAAAAGAGGGGGTTAAGGCTACCTTTTTTGTTGTGGGAAAAGAAATTATTGATAAGGAGCATATTTTAAAACGTATGCATGATGAGGGTCATACAATTGGGCTTCACACATATTCTCATGATTATAAAAAAGTATATTCTAGCCCTCAAATTTTTATTGATGAGATGAAACAGACTCAAGAAACTATTAACAAAGCTTTAGGTGAAGAAGTTGTTGCCAATTTTATTAGGTTTCCAGGGGGTAGCGCAGGAAAGTTAACCCCTGAATTTTATGATATCATTAAGGCTAATGGCTATACGATTTTTGACTGGAATGTAAGTATTGAAGATGGTATAAACCCTAGGTATTCGCCTTATGAATTGTTGGAAAATGCCAAAAAACCTCTTGATAAACAAACAGTCCGAATTATTTTGGCCCATTGTAACCTAACTAACAAAAATACTTGTATAGCTACTCCTCAAATTATTGCCTACTACAAAGGACTTGGTTATACTTTTGATACTATAACTAATGATACCCCTGAGTATTATTTTAAATATAGACAACCAACCGAACAAAAGCAAACAACTACCCAACAATTTAGATTATAACAAAAAAGGATTGTAACATTTACGCTACAATCCTTTTTTTCTATATTATAAAACCGTTCCACTTATCTTCTATGTTAGTTTTCATATCTTCAATAAAATTAAAAAACCAATTTAATAGACGGCGTTTTTTTACCTCGCTATTAGTTTGCATCTGAGTTAAGAAAAATTCTAAAGCCCGACTAATTTCAATTTTGTTATCCCCACCAGCTTCTGCATAAATTTCATCTGCTTGTTTAATAAGATTTGTAATAAAATCTTGCTCCTGAAGATAAGCAAATTTAACCTTATCTAGCTTATTAATTTCCATATTTAATCGAGCCTTTGAAAAATATAAGCTCTTATCAGCAATAATCAAACTTTTTTTATCCCCATCACTGCTAAGAGTATCCACCTTCAAAACTCCATTAATATCATACGAAAAATAAACCTTAACAAACTCTTTGCCTGCCTTATTTGGAGGAACATTTATAATAATTTCATCAAGCTTTTCATTTTTTTCCAAAAGATAATTTTCCCCTTTAAAAATCTCAATTTTGATGTCAGTTTGATTATCTTCTAAAGTATAAAAAGTGCTACATTTGCTAACTGGTAAAATATGATTTTTGGGAATAATTGTAGTCATAGTAGGTATTTTGTCAATTTGATTTATGTAGGTAGCTACGCCTAACGAAAATGGGCAAATATCTGTAATTGTAATTTGGCTATTTCCCAAAAAGTGACCAGCTCCAAAAACTTCAGCTGTATCAGGATTAAAAAGGGTATGATGAATTTTTAGATTGTTATCGAGATAATTTCTAAAAATATTGAGCTTTGATATGCCTCCCACCAAAATTATATCGTTTATCTCACTCATTGCAATAAAGCTTTCTGTTATAGTTTTGCGAATTAGAGCTATACATTTTTCAAATAGTTTATTACAAAGTTGCTCTAATATAGTTTCACTTAAATTTAAATTATATGTTTTCTCATTAATTTCACATTCTAAAAATGCATATGGCGACTTTGATAATATTTTTTTTATTATCTCTGCTTTTTGGAGCAAAATAATTTGTTCAGAATATGATAATTTATCAAAATCTACCCCATTATTTTCACAAAAATACTCTGCAATTATTTTATCTATATATTGCCCCCCTATTCTTGTGTTACTATTTGATGATATAACTTCAATTATTCCATTAAAATAACTTGTAATGCTCACTCCCAAGCTATTTCCTCCAAAATCCACAATCAAGAATGTACCTTCTGATATATTTTTTTGTGTAATATAGTTGAGTGTAATTGCTGATGGGGCATTAATTAACTTGCTCACATATAACCCAGCCAATTCCCCTGCAAACTTTATTGCGTGGCGTTGGTGGTCATTAAAATGAGTTGGTACAGTAATAACTGCCTCTGTTACTGGTGTATTTAGATATTTCTCTGCATCATTTTTTAAACTTCTTAAAAGGAAAGAAGTCATCTTAACAGCTGTATAACTTTTATCATCAACACTAATTCTAGTTTGAGTCCCCAAATATTGAATAAAATTGCTAGCTAATTTTGATGTGTTAGTATTTAGTTTAGCGCCTTCACCCACTACAATGTTTTCGCTTTCTAAAATACTTACAACAGTTGGAGTTATATATTTACCCAAACTATTTGGAATAAGTTTTGGAACATTATTTTCATATACACAAACTGATGAATAAGTTGCTCCTAAATCAATTGCGATAGTTGCCATCATTTCACCTCTCTAAAAAAATAGTTAAAAATGTTTATTTCAACAATTATTATAGCATAATTTGGACAAGCTGAGAATATTTTAGGGATAAGGCTGGCAATAAATGTTATATTTTTTTGATTTTTGGAATTTTCAACTGATTTAGAGTATGTTATAATAAAAAAAACGTATCGAAAGGAAATAATATGAACAATAAAGAACTTACCCTACTTACCGATTTGTACCAATTAACAATGATGCAAGGATATTTTGAAAACCACACAAAAAATCATGAGGTGGTATTTGATTTGTTTTACAGAAAAAACCCATTCAACAATGGTTATGCAATTTGTGCAGGATTAGAGCAAGCAATCGAATATATAAAAAATATTCACTTTAGCGAAGATGATTTGGCTTATTTACGTTCTCAACATTTATTTAGTGAAGATTTTTTGAAATTTTTACAAGACTTTAAATTTACAGGGGACATTGATGCAGTAGAAGAAGGAACAGTAGTTTTTCCTGATGAACCTCTACTTAGAGTAACTGCTCCTATTTGTGAAGCTCAATTTATAGAAACAACTCTACTCAATATCATCAATCATCAAAGCTTAATTGCTACCAAAGCTGCACGAGTTGTAAGTTCTGCTGAGAATGATACTGTATTAGAGTTTGGATTAAGAAGAGCTCAAGGGACAGACGCTGGGTTATATGGGTCACGTGCTACAATTATTGGAGGTTGCAACGGAACTTCTAACGTATTGGCTGGGCAAAAATTTGGCGTTCCAATATCAGGAACTCATGCTCATAGTTGGGTTATGAGTTTTGATGAAGAAATTGAAGCTTTTAGAGCATATTCAAAAATTTTCCCACAAAAATGTATTTTACTAGTTGATACTTATGATACTTTAGGCTCTGGAGTACCTAATGCAATTAAAATTTTTGATGAAATGAAACAAGATGGAATTGAATTTACAACTTATGGAATACGTTTAGATAGTGGAGATTTGGCCTATTTATCAAAGCAGGCACGCAAAATGCTTGATGAAGCTGGTCATACAGACGCTGTAATTAGTGCCTCATGTGATTTAGATGAATATTTGATTGCTGATTTGAAACGCCAAGGAGCAAAAATTTCTTTGTGGGGAGTAGGTACAAAGCTAATTACTGCGTATGATTGCCCATCTTTTGGTGGAGTGTACAAATTGGCTGCTGAAAAAAATGATGATGGAGAATTTATTCCAAAGATTAAAATTTCTAACAATCCAGATAAAATTACACACCCAGCAATAAAAAAGATAGTTAGAATTTATGATAAGCAAACTGGCAAAATGAAAGTTGATGTTATTGCTCTTGCTAATGAAACTTTTGACCCATCTCATGATTTAACTTTGCGTGACCCAAAAGCACGTTGGAAAAAGATTGATTTGGTTGGGGGAACTTACACAACAAAAGAACTTTTAGTACCAATCTTTAGAGATGGAAAATGTATTTATAATAGCCCATCTGTAATGGAAATTAGACAACACGCCAAAGAAGAATTAGATGGATTGTGGGACGAATTCAAACGAATTATAAACCCAGAGCATTATTATGTAGATTTGTCTGATGAGCTTTATTATTTAAAAGAAAAAATGTTAAGTGAATTTAGAAAATAAGTAGGTGATTTTATGTTAAGAGGGCTAGCAGTTATTTGGGTTATTGTTACTCATTATATTTTTAACTCAATTGGGAGGCAAAAATATAGGGTCGATAACCGAGAACTTGATAAAGAAACTAAAAAACAATATCGCGCAAAAATTTATCGTATCATGAAAAAACTGTGTAGTGGAATGCTAAAAGCTTCTGGGGCAGAAATTGAAGTTCGTGGAAAAGAAAATCTTCCAAAAAATGGACCTGTTGTTTATATGGTAACGCACAAAAGTATGTTTGATGCTCCATTAGTTGCACACATTGTTGATGACCCATCTATTTTTATTGGAAAAGAAGAAATCAAAAAAATTCCTTGTATTAGCAGTTGGTTTAATGCCATTGGTAGCATCTATATAGCTCGTGATGATATGAAACAATCATTACAAGTTATTTTACAAGGTATTGAAGAATTAAAAGATGGTCAGTCAGTTGTAATTTTCCCTGAGGGGACTCGTAGCAAAGATGAAAGTATTGGGGAGCTAAAAGCTGGAAGCTTCAAACTTGCCCTAAAAGCTAAAGTTCCTATTGTGCCAATTGCAGTTCAAAATACACACAAACTTTTGGAAGTTAACGGTGGAAAAAAAGTTACTCCTGCAAAAATTTATGCAAACATTGGCAAGCCTATTGATGTTGCTAATTTATCTCGTGAAGAGCAAAAAACTTTACCTTCTGATGTACAAAAATATATGGAACAACTTACTAAGGAAATAACTGACTAAATAAATTGAAACGTAGTATAAAAATTGTGTATATTGCCTTGAGAAAATAAAAACTCTATGGTATAATTACATCGTTTAAAAGGTACTTTTATCCTATTATACCGTCAATATCGTTAAAACGACGTTAAATTTATGTAAATAAACCATTAAGGAAGGACGTGCTACATGAGTACTTTTCAAGTAATATTGCTTTGGATTGTAATTATTGGGGTAGGTTTGGCTGCTATGTATTATTGGGGAAGCAAACTCCAAAAAAGATATGCTGAACAACAAGATTTAATTAACCAATACAAACAACCTATACAAATTTTTGTAATTGACAAGAAAAAAGATAAACTAGAAAACTTAAAGCTACCAAAACAAGTTAAGGAGCAAATTCCAAAAAATTATAAACGAAGAAAAATGCCTGTTGTTATCGCAAAAATTGGGCCACAAATTCAAACTCTTATGTGTGATGAAAATGTTTATAATAGTATTCCCGTTAAAAAACAAGTTAAAGTTGAGCTTGCTGGTGTATTTATAGTTGATGTAATTTCTGGTAAGTTGCCAGAGCCTGAGAAGGTTGGATTTAGACAAAAGATGGCAAATAAACTCCAAAAAGAAATGGATAAAGAAATTTCTACTCAAAAAGAAGACACACCAAAAAAATCTAAGAAGAAAAAGAAATCTGATGCAACAGAAACAAACGAATAAAATTTTATAGTCTAGTAAATAGTTAGCCTCTAAATGGGGAATACTATTTACTAGGCTTTTTTGTTCATAAAAATTTCAATTGCATTATAGCCTGTATATGTAATATTATAGTACTAGCTAAAAATATCATTATTTCAATATAATTATATTTATTTTTTGAGTAAAGGAGGAATTTTTTCAATATGGAAATATTTAAAATATTAGTTGGTCATATGAAACGCACTTTTCAAGCGATGTCAAACTACAGTACGGCTCTAAAAAAAAGAATATCTGCTCACGAAGTAGGAGCAAGAAGTGCTCAAATGACTTATTATTGGATATTGGCGTTTTTTCCATTCTTGGTATTAACGATGAACCTTATATCTTACACCAAATTTATTGAAGTTGACCTGTTATCTTACATAGAACCTTGGGTGCCAGATAATGTATTTGCAATATTTGAAACAACGATAAATCAAATCATTAGTTTTAGAAGTACCTCAAATATTTATGTGACTGCTGCAATTACGATATGGTCAGTTTCAAATGCTATTAACGTTTTAATAAGAGGTATGCACCGTGCATATGGTATTGCTGATGAGGCAAACTTTGTAATGAAAAGAATACGAGGTATGCTATATGCTTGTTTTTTCCCTGTTATGATACTCCTTATGATGATACTTCTTGTATTTGGTGATAAAATCAGCCAATATTTGCTAAACTTAATTTTGGGTAGACACCCTGAGTTTTATAATTGGGTATGGGATACATCAAGGCATTTTGTATCAGCAGGCACAATAATTATGGGGTCCTATTGCATTCATCGAGTTGTACCTAGACGACACGTAAAAAACCGTGGAATTTGGGCTGGAGTATTTTTTACAGCAATCGGTTGGTATTTATTTTCAGTGTTATTTGCTTTTTATGTGGATTATTATAGTTCATATAATCAAATGTATGGAAGTATTGGAGGAGTGTTCGTTTTAATAATTTGGTTATACGCAAACGGAATGTTAATTTTGATTGGAGCAGAAGTAAATGCCGCTCTTAATATTTACAAAGTTCGGGGTCTAAAAAGAAGAAAACCTCCCAAAATGGTTGCCACAAAATAATATCCAATTCAAGGTAGAATTGGTAAAATAAATCCGACAAATTTTTTGCAAATTATTGTAGACTTATGCTATAATGGGGGAAAGACTCAGGTTGTAGATAAATAACGAATTTTGGAAAAAACGGTCCAAAAGGAAAATCCTTTTTAGCCTTATAAAATAACTGTTATTAGTAAAAAATATAATATAGTTATAATAACTATTTATAAAAATCACGCTACAGCCCACAATGTATAAGTGCTTGACGAGAATAAAGGAGCAAAAGTATGTTTAATAGAGGTGCAGACATAGGAATTGATTTGGGTACAGCATCTGTTTTAATATATAATCGAGGGCAAGGGATTGTAGTAAAAGAACCATCAGTGGTAACTATTCAAGAAAATACTGGTAACGTACTTGCAATTGGGGCAGATGCTAAAGACATGATAGGTAGGACTCCCATGGGAGTAAGAACAATTAGACCTTTAAGATGTGGGGTTATATCGGATTATGATGCCACAGAACAAATGTTAAAATATTTTATTAATAAAGCCATTGGTAATAGGCTTATTAAACCAAGAATAGTCGTTTGTGTTCCAAGTGGCGTTACTGAGGTTGAGAAAAAAGCTGTTGAAGACGCTACTCGACAAGCAGGAGCAAGAACAGTAGATATTATAGAAGAAACTATAGCAGCAGCTCTTGGTGCAGGACTTGACATTAGTAAACCATACGGAAATATGATTATTGATATTGGAGGGGGAACTACTGATATTGCAGTAATTTCTTTGGGTGGAGAGGTTGTTAAAACTTCCATCAAAACTGCTGGAGATGATTTTGATGAGGCAATAATTAAATATGTAAAACGCAAATATAACTTAGTTATTGGTGAACCAACAGCAGAATATATAAAAATGACCATTGGCATAGCATTTCCTGATAATAATATTTTGGAGCTAGAAGTTGGCGGGAGGAGTGTAGTTAGTGGACTACCCTCAAAAATTACCCTAACTTCCGAAGAAATCAGAGTCGCACTACTTGAGCCACTTAATGCTATTGTATATGCAGCTCATAATGTTCTCGAGCTAACGCCTCCCGAACTTGCGGCCGACATATACGAAAGAGGAATTATGATGACTGGTGGAGGAAGCCTATTACGAGGTTTCGACAAACTGATTTTTGACAACTTAAAAATTAATGCCATTATTGCTAATGATGCAATTTCTTGTGTGGCAATAGGCACTGGGCTATACATTGAATATGCTCATAAGCAAAAAAAGGAGAAAGTGGGGAGAATATGACAAGAGGACTTTATACAGCAGCAACAGGAATGAATTTACAAGTTCAACGTATGGATCTTGTTTCTAACGATTTAGCAAACGTAAACACAACTGGTTACAAAAAAGAAACAGCCATTGCAGCATCATTTGATGAGGTTTTGGTACACCGTATGAAAGATATCAAAAACGGTGAAAATCACAATGAAGAAATAGGAAAAATGACTTATGGGGTAGCATTGGTTGATGTCTATACAAGATTTGACCAAGGCTCATTTCAACTTACTGGAGATAGCAAAAACTTGGCTATAAAAGGCGATGGATTTTTTGTTGTAGAAACTGAAAACGGAAATAAATATACAAGAGACGGAGCATTTAACGTTGCCAATGACGGAACTTTAGTTACAAAAGAAGGATATCCAGTTCAGGGGGCAAATGGCGCAGTTTCTTTGGGTGAAGAATACTTAAATACTGGTGGTGACCTTGCAATTAGTGAGGACGGAACAATTACCATCAACGGAGAATATATTGATACAATTCAACTTGTTCAATTTGAGGACAATCAAGCTTTAATAAAAGAAGCCGATAATTTATATAGCTTTGACGGAGAACCAACTCCTTCTAACGCAACAATCGTACAAGGATATTTGGAAACATCAAATGTAAACTCAGTTAATGCAATGGTTGATATGATTACAGTTTCAAGAGCATACGAAGCAAGTCAAAAGCTTGTTCAGGCTCACGATGAGCTTATGAGCAAAGCAGTTAACGAAGTAGGTAGAGCATAATTTTAATTATTTAGGAGGATAACGCTTATGATGAGATCATTATGGACGGCAGCATCTGGTATGTCGGTTCAACAAGTTCAAGTAGACACAATTTCTAACAACTTAGCAAACGTAAATACAATTGGTTACAAGCAAGAAACAATGAACTTTAAGAGTTTATTATACCAAAACTTAACTACATCTGACGCAACAGATTCGACAGCTACAGGCTTACCATCACCAATGCAGGTTGGACACGGGGTAAGACTAGGAAGCATGACACGTGATTTTAGTTTTGGAGGATTTTTACCAACAGGAAATGCTACCGATTTGGCTATCCAAGGAGCAGGGTTCTTTGCTATTATGGACGGAAATGAAGTAAGTTATACAAAAGATGGTAGTTTTAAATTTTCCAATGTAAATAATGAATACTTAGTTTTAGTTACAGCAAGTGGAGACCCTGTATTATCAACAGAAGGAGAACCTATTATGCTAGACCCTGGGGTTGAAGCTGGGCAAATCTTTATTGATCCAGCTGGAACAGTAGCATATATTGACCGTGACTTAGGTACACAAGTTGAAGTTGCAACTCTTCAATTAGTACAATTTGCAAACGTTGAAGGGCTACAAGCAATTGGAGATAACTACTATCGTGAAACAGTAGCATCAGGAGCTGCATTATCAGAAATTGAGTCAGAAGGATTAACAAGAAGCGAAATTCAAAGTGGATACTTAGAAGCATCAAACGTAGACGTAGCAACAGAAATGGTTAACCTAATTATTGCTCAACGTGCATATGAGATGAATTCAACAGCAATCAAAACTTCAGATGAGATGTTACAGCAAGCAAACGGATTAAAACGTATGTAAGCAACTAACTAAGGAGGGATAATTATGGCAATTTCAGGAATTAATATGCTTTCACAAACACAAAGCATTATGCAAGCACAGCAACAACAAGATGATGATAGTGCATTTGCCTCAATTTTGGAAAAAACGGTTGACCTAGAAAAAACATTAACTCCAGAAGAGGAGCAAGAACTAAAAGAAGCTTGTCAACAAGTTGAAGAGTATATGCTAAGTATGATTTATAAACAAATGAAAAGCTCAATCCAAACAGATGAAAACGCACTAATTCCAAAAGGGGATTACGAAGAAATGTTTGAGAGTCAATATATAGATGTGCAAGTTAGCGAAATGGTTAAAGCAGGGGGAATTGGTCTGGCTGATGCAATGTATAAACAAATGACAGGTCAACAAACTATGCACATCAACTTAAATGCATAACCAAAAGCTTATGGAGAAAATTTTACTTCATAAGCTTTTTTATTTTGGATTTTCCATTTTCAAAAATCGTGTTCATCTTACTTTTCTGTCCTCATTTGAACAAACAATTCCTATAATTTTTTATGTTGGATTTCCCATTTTCAAAAATCGTGTTCATTTAACTTTTCTGTCCTCAATTGAACAAACAATTCCTATAATTTTTTAGTTTGGATTTCTCATTTTCAAAAATCATGTTCATCTAACTTTTCTGTCCTCATTTGAATAAACAATTTACACTATAATTTTTTAGTTTGGATTTCCCATTTTCAAAAATCCTGTTCATTTAACTTTTCTATCCTCTTCCCTAAAAAAAGGAAATAAATCGTAATTTACAAACACTATATAAACAGGTATAATATAGGAACAAGAGGAGGACAAATCGTGAATAATAAATCAGAATTGCTCAAAATTTTCTTACAGTCTATAGCTCTAACACTAGCTTTGTGTATGACTATGGGGGGTGTTGGCGTGTTTATGTACAAAAAATACATATTTCAAGACAATGTTGTAGTTTCAATCGGGGAAAATGTTATTGAAACAATTAGTGACCCAGAAGAAATCCAAGAAATGGTAGAAATTGACAAAACCATTAACAAAACTCTGGCTATTTTTGGAACAGACAGAAAAGGTTTATTAACAGATGTTATTATGGTGGCCAATTTTAATAGCGAAACCAATCAAGTTCATATCATTTCAGTCCCTAGGGATACATATGTTGAGTGGTCAGAAAGCCAAAGAGAACTCTTGCCATCTCGTAATAGTTGGGTAAGAGAAAGTAAGATAAATGAAATGGTGCCATGGGGTGGGCTTGAAAATATCCGTGGATTAACAGTTTATCAACTAGAAAGATTTTTGGGAATTAAAATTGATAATTATGTAGTTGTAACCCTTGATGCATTTGAACAGGTAGTTGATGCAATTGGAGGGGTTGAGCTTTATGTCCCTCAAAATATGAAATATACTGACCCATATCAAAATTTATACATTGATCTAAAAGAGGGTTATCAACATTTAGATGGAGCAAAAGCAGAAATGTTTGTTAGATTTAGGTCATATCCTACAGGAGATTTAGCAAGAATTGATGCACAACAAATTTTCCTAGAAGCATTTATCGAAAAAGTATTATCACCAAGTATAGTAAGTAAAGTGCCTGGAATTATTAGTGTAGCGTTTAATTCTGTAACAACGGATATTAGATTATTAGAAATTAATGAATATCTTCCTTATTTAACAGAAGTTGACCCAACTCAAGTTTATTTCCACACAATGCCAGGAGCAGCAGAATATATTAATAATATTTCATACTTCTTAGTTGACATGGAAAAAACTGGACAATTAGTTGATGATATATTCTTTAATAACACATATGGTAAAGAAAGTTTTGAAATGGAAGATTTTAATCAATAAATATTTGGCAGTATAATTTTGAGCCTAAAATTAAAAAATTTAATAGCAATTTGAAAATAAAAAGATACTTGTTTGTTAATACTAAACAAGTATCTTTATTTTTGTTGATTTTTTTGGTCAATGTGGTATGATAAAAGACGGTAGAACTTGACAATTAACAAGATAATAATAACTATTTCTTCGTTAATAAAGTCAAAAAAAAAAGATTATTGCCAAATTTATTTATGAATAGAGGTGAAAAATGGAAAATAATGACAAAAATTCCCCAACTTCCTTTTCTCACAAACTTCTTTCCCATTTTCTTTTGGGGTCGATTTTAGTTTTTGTGATTTGCCTTGGGTTGCTTGGAGGAGTTGTTTGGGCTTATCAAGTGTTTATTTTTGATGAAGGGACTGGTGATATCATTGTTGTTTCTCCTGACCCTCCTCCTGAAGATACCCCCGAACCACTTCCCGTTGGGGTTGATAATGTAAATAAGACTGTTGCTGTTTTTGGGACTGATATTGATGGCTTTCGTACAGACGTTGCTTTTGTTGTCAATTTTAATTCCATCACAAATAAGGTAAAAGTTGTTTCTATCCCTCGTGATACTCGTATTGAGTGGTCTTCTGCACAGCAATTAGCACTAAAAGATGCTCGTGGTTATTCTAAAGCTGTTACAAAACTCAATGAGATGTCGGCGTATTCTGGTATTTCTAATATTAAGAGTTTTGCCGTTGCTTCTATTGAAGAGTTGCTTGGGGTTTCAATTGATAATTATGTTATTGTTTCTCTTGATGCATTTAGAAAAATTGTTGATGCTATTGGAGGGGTTGAGATGTATGTCCCTCAGAATATGTATTATGTTGACCCATATCAAAATTTATATATTGACCTCAAAGAGGGACATCAGCTACTTAATGGGACTAAAGCCGAGATGTTAGTTAGATTTCGTTCCACTTATGCACTTGGTGATGTAACACGAATTTCTGTTCAACATTTGTTTTTGGAGGCATTTGCTAATAAGGTGCTTTCTCCTG
>LNZR01000006.1 GCA_002007365.1 Epulopiscium sp. Nele67-Bin005
CAATAACAATAGTACGACCATTTAACACATATGGGCCACGTCAATCAGCAAGAGCTGTAATCCCAACGATTATAATGCAACTTTTAGCAGGTGAAACAGAAATCAAACTTGGGGCATTAAGTCCAACACGTGATTTTAACTATGTAAAAGATACGGCAAATGGATTTATAGAAATTGCAAAAAGCTTAAATACAATAGGCGAAGAAATTAATATTGCCACAGGGAAAGAAGTTAGTATCGGTGAGCTTGCAAATTCGCTTATTCATCAAATTAATCCAAACGCAAAAATTATTTGTGAAAATGAAAGAATTCGTCCAGATAAAAGTGAAGTTGAGAGGCTATTAGGTTGCAATAAAAAAATAACTGCCATGACTAATTGGAAACCAAATTATACTTTAGAAGATGGTCTTTATGAAACAATCGAATGGATACGCCACAACTTACACACATACAAAACTGATATTTACAATATTTAAATAAGATTTCCTATCTTGAAATGAGATAGGAATTTTTATTAAACTTTTTGGAGGTGAAGAGATGATACCATTATCAGTTCCTAATTTAAAAGGAAATGAAGAAAAATATGTTCTTGATGCAGTTCGTACAGAGTGGGTTTCGACTGGAGGAGGGTATATAAATCAATTTGAGAAAAATATTGCAAAATACTTGAATGTTGAGCAGGCTGTAGCTTGTCAAAGTGGAACAGCAGGTTTGCATTTAGCATTAATTGCGTGTGATGTAACTTGTGAAGATGAGGTGATTGTACCAACATTAACTTTTATAGCGGCTGTGAACCCTATAAAATATTTAGGAGCAACCCCTATTTTTATGGATTGCGATAATTCACTTTGTATGGATATGGAAAAGCTTGAAGATTTTTTGCAAACACAATGTGATATACAAAATGATAAGTTAGTTAACAAAGCTACAGGAAAAATTATTAAAGCAGTAGTAGTGGTTCATGTATTTGGAAATTTGGCAAACATGGAAAAGTTAGTTGAGTTATCCAAAAAATTTGGCTTCAAGATTATAGAAGATGCAACCGAAGCGTTAGGAACTTATCAACTTAATAATAAAAAGTTTGCAGGAACATTTGGAGATTTTGGAGTATTTTCTTTTAATGGAAATAAAATAATAACTACAGGTGGAGGGGGAATGATAGTTTCTAACGACACCAAAAAATTAAATTATATAAAATATTTATCAACACAAGCAAAAGACGATGAACTAAATTATATCCACAATGATGTGGGGTACAATTATCGCATGACAAATTTACAAGCAGCATTAGGAGTAGCACAGCTTGAGCAACTTGAAAATTTTATTGCTACAAAGAAAAATAATTATGCTATATATAAGGAAGAAACTCGTACAAGTTCTGAAATTAAATTGCTAAATTTTAGAGAAGATATTAGACCAAACTATTGGTTTTATAGTTTACTTTTAGAAAATGAAACTCCAACAAACATGATAAATATTTGCCAACAAAATAAAATTCAGGTGCGTCCAATTTGGGGGCTTATCCATGAGCAAAAGCCGTATAAAAATTGTGAGGCTTACAAAATTGAAAAAGCTAAATATTATCAAAAAAAAATAATCAACATTCCATGTAGTAGTAATTTAACTAAAGAAGAAGTTTTATTGGTTGTGCAAGTTTTGGTGAAGGGGTGATGATAATGGAAGATATAATAATTTCTCCAACTATGACTATTAAACAAAGTATAAAAAAGCTTGATGAAACAGCAAAAAAAATATTGTTGGTTGCAGAAGAAAATATATTAGTAGGTGTTATTACTGATGGAGATATTAGACGTTGGATTTTGAAAAATGGAGATTTTGATAACTCAGTTTCTGAGATGATGCACAAAACTCCTATAGTAATATTTGAAAAAAATCGTAAAAATGCAAGTAAAATTATGAAGGAAAAACACATTTATGCTATTCCTGTTGTAACAAAAAAATATGAGCTTGTGGATATAATTTTTTGGGAAGAAACTTTTGAAGAAGATTATTTAGTAAAGCAAAATATAAATATTCCAGTTGTAGTTATGGCAGGAGGAAAAGGAACACGCCTATATCCATATACAAAAATCTTGCCAAAGCCACTAATTCCAATCGGTGAACAAACTATTTTGGAGAGAATAATGAATAAGTTTGGGCAGGTAGGTTGTATAGATTTTTTTCTAACTGTAAATCATAAAAAGAATATGATTAAAGCATATGTGGAAGAAACATTAAGTCATTATAATGTTAGGTATGTGGAAGAGGAAGATTTTTTGGGGACAGCAGGAAGCTTAAATTTGCTAAAGGGTCAAATCAAGGAAACTTTTTTTGTAACTAACTGTGATATTTTGGTGGAAGCAAATTATGAAAAACTATTGAAGTTTCATAAGGAAAATAAATATAAAATTACACTTGTAACAACGCTCAAAAATTATGCAATTCCTTATGGGGTAATCCGTACAAATTCTGAAGGTTGTGTTGAGAAATTGGAGGAAAAACCAGAATATAATTTTCAAATTAATACAGGGTTATATATTTTAGAACCAGAAGTGTTAGATGATATTCCCCAAAATGAGTTTTACCACATTACAGATTTGATAGAGAAGTATATTTCGCAAAATGAAAAAGTTGGAGTATATCCTATATTAGAAAATGCTTGGATGGATATGGGAGAAATTCAAGAGATGCAAAGTATGTTAAAAAAATTGGGGATAGAAAGTTAGGGTGAAAGATGGAAAAAGAATATTTAGCATTGCTAGAAAAAGCTAAAACTAACGTTAATGGAAAGGATTATAGATTACTGTTAGAAAATTATAATATGGATTTGGAAACAGTTAAATTTATAAAAGATGTAAAACTTTATTTAAAGGAGTTTCCTAAACTTCAAGTGATGCTTGTATCATATGTGTGTGTAGAAAATTATAGAAAAGAATTTATAGATTTTTTTTTAGATTTAGTAAGAGATAAGCGGTTGGAGTTTGATTATTGTAGATATCTCTATTATCAAGTATGGGCAATGGCTTTTAGGCTTAATATTAAAGTTGAATATAAAAAATTATATCAAAGTTATAAGAAATTATATATGAACTTTACTTCTAATATGGAGATAACTTTAGCTGAGCCAGAAAAATGTATTGTGATAATTACTGTTCAAATGCTAAATGATAAACATGGACCCACTAGAAATACATTAGACCATGCGTATATATTGCAAGAAGTTTTTGGATATAAGGTAATGATAATTTCTACTTTGGAAATACCTATTAAAGATAATTTTAGTATGGTAACATCTTTTACTTTAAATTATAATAAGCATATTGAGGGAGCAAAGTTAATTAGGTATCAGGGGATAGAACTAATGTGTTATCAGCCTTTGGGAGAAAACTATACTCAAAAAACAATGTATAAACTTGTTGGGTTAATTTATAATCAAAAGCCCTGTTTAGTTTATAATATGGGTGGGAATAGTTTAGTTGCAGATGCTTGTAGTAAATTTACCCAAGTCATGACATTGCCGTTTGGATATCATTTTCCAGTATCTATGGCTAAAAATTTAATTTTACCAAGAAGTATAACTGAAGCAGATGAGAATGAAGTATCTTTTTATAAAAAGAGGGGGCATAATATCTTAGAGAGTAACTTTATGTTTAAATTAAAGGAAGTGGATAGGTATAACACTAGAAAAGATTTTAATATTCCAGAAGATAAATATGTAGTGGCAATAGTTGGGACAAGATTACAAGCAGAAATAAAAGAAGAGTTTGTAGAAATTTTAAATAGGATTATAGAGTTAGTGCCAGCTATATTAATTGTATTTATAGGAGAATTTAAATTATATGAAGAAAGAATACAACAATATCCTATATTGGAGGCTAGTTCTAAGTATTTAGGAATGCAAGATAACTTAAAAGAAGTTTTTCCAATATGCGATTTATATATAAATCCAATTAGACGAGGTGGAGGAACTTCTGCAGTAGAGGCATTATCAGAAGGGGTACCAGTTGTTACATTTGGAAATTGTGATGTTGCATTTGCTTGTGGAAGTGATTTTGTTTGTGAAGATGAGGAACAATATATTGAGAAAGTTATAAAATATAGAACTGATAAATCTTTTTATGAAGAGCAGAAGCAAAATGCATTAAGAAGAGCAAATACGTTATTTGACACAGAGGGTATGTTGCGAGATTTATTACTTCAAGTAGAAACTAAATATTTTAACCAAGGAGAAAATTATGAAAAATAATTCACCAAAACATTTATTAGAAAGAATTGTTTTAGATAAGCAAATGGTAGATGAAATTGAAATGGAGATGTTAATTAGAAGACATATTGAAAGATATGCTTTAGTTCGTCAATATGCATTTGGGAATGTATTAGATGTGGCTTGTGGTGTTGGATATGGTTCGTATTTAGTTGCCAAAAATCCGGATGTAAATTTTATTCAGGGTGTAGATGCTGATAAAGAAAGTGTGGAGCTTGCTAATGAAAATTTTGCTTCTGATAAAATAAAGTTTTGTTGTGATAAAATTGAAAATATTACTGGAGACTTTGATGTACTTTTGAGCTTAGAAACTATCGAGCATTTGCCAGAGCCAAAGATATTAGCTGATTTAGCAAATAGGTGTAATGTAAAAGAAGTTATTGTTTCTTTTCCACATAAGAAAACAACACACTATAACCCATATCACTTGTGGGATATTGAAGAAGCGGACATAAAATTTTTGTTTAAAAATTATGAGTGTATAAATAAAATTTTTAATGGAGATTCTACATTTATGCATTTAATTATGAGAACTAAATCGGTAAATGTACCAAAATCTTACTTAGGAAGCCTAGTTAAATAACAAAAATAGAAAAAAATATAAAGGAAAGCTTTAAAATAGTAAAATAAAATCCGATATATATAACATAAGATAATTTATTTAGGAGGTTTTTACTATGACAAATGGAGTAAGTGGAGCAATGAAAATGCCAGAATTTCAACAATCCACTATTAAAGAAAACAAACAAGTTGTTAAAGAGCAAACACAAATTTCTAAGGAGCAAGACATTACAGCGGTTAAACAGGCTGAAGTAACTCAACAAAAAAATGTTACAGCTGGGGATAGTAACCATGCGCAAAATCAGCACAAAGAAAAGGATCAGAATGGGCAAAGCCAACAACAACCAAAATTTGAACCACAAGAATTACAATCAACAATTAATAAGGCTAATAGCCAACTTAAAAACACAAATAGTGAGCTTTCTTTTTCAATTAACGAAAAAACTCAACAAGTGTTAGTTAAACTAGTAGATAGTGAAACTAAAGAACTTATTAGAGAGATTCCACCTGAAAAAATCGTTAATATGATGGCAGAAATGCGTGAAAATGCTGGTCTATTTGTAAATGAAACAATTTAACTTACAAGTAAATTAGAATGATATAACTATAACATTAGGTTATAGTTATATTTATATAGGAGGTAAAAAATGAGTACTATTCAATTTAGTGGTCTAGCTTCAGGGATTGATACAGATGCAGTAGTAGCGGCTATGGTAAGTACGTATCAATATAAGATAGATAATTATGAAAGAGAGCAAACTCTTTTACAATGGAAACAAGAAGCATGGACAGAGATGAACTCTCAAATTTTTAGTTTTTATGATACGTATTTAAATCAAATGCGTCTTGAGAGT
This sequence comes from Epulopiscium sp. Nele67-Bin005, assembly GCA_002007365.1. Taxonomy (GTDB): domain Bacteria; phylum Bacillota; class Clostridia; order Lachnospirales; family Cellulosilyticaceae; genus Epulopiscium_D. Next base: position 5,680 of record LNZR01000006.1, read on the forward strand.
ACATTTAATCAAAAAACAGTTTCAGTTTCTGATAGTAGTGTAATTGAGGTAGGTTCTAGCCAAACATTACCAGAAGGAACACATACTATTGATTATGTGGAGTCCTTAGCACAAAATGCAAGTATTACAACAAGTGCTTTAACTACTGAAAGTGGAGCTAGTGTTGATAGTTCAACAACTATAAGTGAATTATCAGACTCTCCATTAGCACCAGGGGAATCGATAACAGTTAGTGTTTCAGACTCTGTTGATGCTAATGGAAATCCAGTGTATACGGAAATCACTTTAACTGGTGACATGACAATGTCAGAGTTACGTAATACATTAAATAGTGCTTTATCAAATACAAGTGTAACATTTGATTCAAATGCAGGAGCATTCTTTATAAGTAGTAGTAAGACTGGAGAAAGTCAGTTTATTAATATTGCTGGAGATGATGCTGATAAACTTTATCAAATATTAGGTTCAGAAGTCCCAGCAACAAGTACAACAGGAACAGTATCTAGTGCGATTACATATCAGGATGCAGTAGAAGCAACTGGTAGCACAACTTTAAGTTCTTTACTAAGTTCACATGATGCAACTCTTAATGATGGGGATACATTAACATTAGAGATCGAAGGAAAGACAGTAACAGTTGAATTAAGTTCTTCAATGACAATGGATGAGATTGCTGATGCAGTTCAAGCTAAAATTGATGCAAGTGGAGATATTACAAATTCATCTATAGCTTTTGATGCTGATAGTGCGTCTTTTGTAGTTACAACAACTGATGAAGATGGAAATGAAACTACGGAAAATGCTGATTTTACGGTAACAAATGTAGATACAGGAGAAAATTCTGCAGTAGCTTCAGCATTAAATGGAAAAGTTCGTATTTGGGAAGACCAAAAAGCAAATGCTGATACAACTTTAGGTGAATTAGGATTTACTGATGGAGTAGATTTAGAACTTAGATTTACAACAGCAGATGGAGAAGTTATTACAAGCGTTTTATCTAATATGGGAGAAAATACAACATTAGAATCTATTGCTAATGCTATGCAAAGAGACGAAGCTTTAATTGCGGCAGGTGTAACGATTAGCTTTGATGAAACTAATGGATATTTTAGTTTCTCAGAGGGTGTAGAGCTTAATTTTACAGACCAATATGGATTTTCATTAAATGAAGATTTTGGTATTCAAGAAAATGTAACAATTTATAATACTCAAGGGTCTAACGCAGTTTTAAGTTATAACGGAGTAGAAATTTCTTCAGAGTCTAATAATATTAGTGTAAATGGATTTAACTTTACTGTAAAATCAACTACAGACCAAGCTGTTACAGCTGTAGCAAGTATTGATGTTGATGCAATAGTAGATTATGTAACAGATTTTGTTGACGCATATAATACTTTAATTGCTGACATAATAACTAAGATAGCAAGTTCAGGTTCTGGGTATGATCCATTAACTGCAGAAGAAAAAGCTACTATGTCAGATTCAGAAATTGAAGCATGGGAAAATTCAATTAAAGCGGGATTATTCTATGGTGATGATGATTTACAAAGTATTTTAACTATGATGAGAACAACTTTAAACTCAGTAGTTGATGGAAACGAGTTTGGAACATTATCAAATATTGGTATTTCAACTCAGAGTTGGGAAGAGAAAGGTATTCTTTATATTGATGAAGATAAATTACGTGCAGCAATTTCTACTAATCTTGATGCTGTAACTCAGCTTTTTGCAGGAAACGGAAGTGGAACAACTAATTCTATGGGAGTTATTGATCAGCTATATAATAATATTTCAAATTTAACTAAATCATCTGATTTAAAGTCTGCATTCTCATTTTATAATGATAAAGTGTTAGATACAAAAATTGATACTGCGTCAGATAATATATCTAAGTGGGAAGATCGTATGGCTGCGATGGAAGCTATTTACTATGCTAGGTTTACAGCTATGGAAACTATGTTAGCAGCATTAAATAACCAGAGTTCATATTTAGCTCAACTTAGTGCAGGAACAACTTAAAAATAATAGGAGGCATATTCAATGTATAATCCATACAATCAATATCAAAGTAATGCAGTTATGACATCAAGTCCAGGGGAACTTACATTGATGCTTTATAATGGAGCAATCAAATTTATTAACTTAGGAATTGAAGCAATTGAAAAGAAAAATATTTCAGCCGCTCATACAAACATTGTTAAAGCACAAAATATTATTTCTGAGTTAAGAGCTACTTTGGACGAGAAATATGAAATTTCAAAGCAGATGGATGCACTTTATGAGTATGTGTATGATACCTTACTACAAGCTAATATGCATAAAGACGTTGAGAAGCTTCAAGATGCATTAAAGATAGTAAGAGAATTTAGGGATATGTGGCAAGAGGTTTTGAAGAAGACAAAAACACAATAGATAAGGGGAACAACCGTGGATATAGCATCATTATCAATGGCAATGAGTCAACAAAACGTAGGAATGCAGCTTTCAACAGCTCTAACAAAAATGGTGTTAGATACTCAAGAAATTTCGGCAGATGTGATGACAGATATGATGAAAAGTATGGAATTATCAGTTAATCCGAATTTGGGTAGTAACATTGATGTACTTTTGTAATATAAAAAGTAGAGGCTTATTTTAAGGCTCTACTTTTATTTTTTTGTCAAAAAATAGGAGGGAGTTTATGAAAAAGAAGTTGGTTTTGGTAGGTGGGGGTGGACATGCAAAAAGTGTTATTGATACAATTAAATCTGGAGAAGAATATGATATAATTGGAATTGTTGATATGCCCGAAAATATTGGCAAAACTATTGAGGGGATAAAAATTATTGGGACTGATGAAAATTTGAGTACCTATTATAAGGAAGAAACTCGTTACGCTTTTATTAGTTTGGGGAGTATTGGCAATCCTCAAAGTAGGATTAGAATTTATAATTTTATAAAAAATATGGGCTTTGAAATTCCAAATATAATTGATAGAACTGCTATTTTGGGAGAAAATATTATTATGGGGGAGGGGTGTTTTGTTGGAAAGGGAGCTATAATTAACACTTCTGTTAAAATTGGAAACAATGTAATTGTTAATACAGGAGTTGTAGTTGAACATGATTGTAGTATAAATAATTTTGTTCATATAGCACCAAGTACAACTTTATGTGGAGGTGTAAAAATAGGGGAGAATTCACATATTGGGGCAGGAACAACAATTATTCAAAATATTTCTGTGGGAAAAAATTGTATAATAGGAGCAGGAAGTGTAGTTTTATCTGATGTGGAAAAAAATTATTTGGCGTATGGTGTGCCTGCAATGAGAAAGACAAAATTATAATTGATTTTAGTCTAAAAAAATTTTACTCAAAAATAGGATTTAGAATTGTAAATTTGAGATAATACCAAAAATATTTGTATTAAGGAGTGATATAATGAATAAAACTTTTATCATAGCAGAAGTTGGAGTAAATCACAATGGCAATATTGAATTAGCGAAAAAATTAATTGATGTGGCCACTGAGGCAGGGGCTGATGCAGTTAAATTTCAAACGTTCAAAACGGAAAAGCTAGTCTCGGCAACGGCTCAAAAAGCAGAATATCAAAAGCAAACTACTGATATAGACGAAAGTCAGTTTGATATGATTAAGAAATTGGAATTGGATTTGGAGACACATCATGCACTTATTGATTATTGTGCGAAAAAGAAAATTATGTTTTTATCGAGTCCATTTGATTTGGAAAGCGTAGTTTTGCTAGATGAATTAGGGTTACAAATTTTCAAAATACCTTCAGGAGAAATTACTAATTTGCCATATCTTGAACAGATAGCTAAAACTAATAAAGAGTTAATTTTATCTACAGGTATGTGTAATTTGGGGGAAATTGAGCAGGCTTTAAATGTTCTGAGAAAATATAATTCAAACAAAATAACAATTTTGCATTGTAATACAGAGTATCCAACTCCAATGGAAGATGTAAATTTACGGGCAATGTTAACTATAAAAGAGGCTTTTAAGTGTGAAGTTGGGTATTCTGACCATACTTTAGGGGTTGAAGTTGCGATTTCGGCAGTTGCTTTGGGTGCTGTAATGATTGAAAAACATATAACTTTGGACAAAACGATGGAAGGGCCTGACCATAGGGCAAGTTTAGAGCCAGCCGAATTAAAATCTATGGTTTTAGCCATTAGAAATATTGAAAAAGCATTGGGAACAGGTATAAAACAGCCTTCAAAATCAGAAACTAAAAATATAGAAATTGCAAGAAAAAGTATAGTTGCATCTAAATTTATACAAGAAGGTGAAAAGTTTACCGAAGAAAATTTGACTGCAAAGCGTCCAGCTACAGGGATTTCGCCAATGAGTTGGTATGATATCATTGGTAAAGTTGCTACAAAAAACTATGAAGAAGATGAGATAATTTTATGAAAAATGTATGCGTAGTAACTGGAACTCGTGCTGAATATGGGCTTTTGAAACCTATTTTACAAAAAATAAATTTAGATAAAGATTTAAATTTACAATTAGTTGTTACTGGAATGCATTTATGCCCAGAATTTGGACTGACGTATAAAGAAATAGAAGCTGATGGATTTGTTATTGAAGAAAAAATAGATGTAGTGTTAAGTTCTGATGCTCAAAATGCAATGACCAAGTCTATTGGGCTTGCGATGGTAAGTTTTGCAGATTATTTTGCGAGGAGTAAACCAGATTTGGTGATAGTTTTGGGGGATAGATATGAAATTTTTGCAGTGGCTACAACCGTTGCAATTGCAGGTATTCCCCTCGCTCATCTTTGTGGAGGGGATACTACAGAAGGTGCAGTTGATGAATTTTTTAGGCATTCTATTACAAAGATGAGTTATTTGCACTTTACTACAACTTTGGAATATAAAAAAAGAGTTGAGCAACTAGGAGAAGCTCCCGATAGAGTTTTTTGCGTAGGAGCTACTGGCGTGGAAAATATTTTAAATGTTAAATTGATGGATTTAGAACAAATATCAAAGAGTTTAAAATTTGATTTGAGTAAACCATTTTCGTTGGTAACTTTTCACCCAGCAACAATGGAAAATAATTGTGTAGAAACTCAAGTAAATCAACTGTTTCAGGCGTTAGATAGTTTTTCAGAGATGAATTTTATTTTTACAAAGGCTAATTCTGATGCAAATGGTCGCATAATAAATGAATTGGTGGATAAGTATGTTGAAGGAGCAAAAAATTGTGTGGTCTACACTTCTTTAGGTTTGATTAGATATTTGAGTGCGATGAAATATTGTACTATGGTAATTGGAAATTCATCTAGTGGAATTTATGAAGCTCCTTCTTTTAAAGTTCCAACAATTAATATTGGGGATAGGCAAAAGGGCAGATTGCAGGCTAAAAGCGTTATAAATTGTGAGGCTGAAAGAGATGAAATTGTTTCGGCAATTAAGTACGCTATGTCGACGGAGTTTTTAGAAAATTTAACTGATGTTCAAAATCCCTATGAGGGGGTTAATCCTTCGGGTGATATTGTGAGGATAATTAAAGAATTTTTATTGGAGGATAAAATTGATATTAAGAAAAAATTTTATGATTTATAAGGAGAGAATATGTTTATAGATAAAAAAATTTTAGCAATTATTCCTGCAAGAAGTGGCTCTAAAGGACTTAAAGATAAAAATATTAAATTATTAAATAAAAAACCAATGTTAACTTATAGTATAGAAAGTGCTTTGCAATCTAATGTAATTGATGAAATTTATGTTTCGACAGATAGTGTTGAATATGCTGATATTGCTAGAAAGTATGGAGCAAATGTGCCTTTTTTACGTAGTACAAATAATGCTACTGATACGGCAGGAACTTTTGATGTAGTGAGGGAAGCACTATTAAACTACAAGGAAATTGGAAAAAAGTTTGATTGGTGTATTATTTTGCAACCCACTTCACCGTTAAGGAGTTGTGAAGATATAATTAGCAGTTTAAATTTAATGTGGAATAAAGAAGCTGTGTCTGTGGTAGGGGTTTGTGAGTGTGAACATTCACCTTTATGGAGCAATATTTTATCAGAAAATCAATGCTTAAAGGGATTTTTGAGGGAAGATTTGGCGAGTCAACGACAGCTTTTGAATACGTATTATAGAATAAATGGAGCAATGTATATTGTTGATGTGAAGTATATTTTAGAAAATGATAATATGTACACAGATAAAAGTTTTGCTTATGTGATGCCCAAAGAGCGTTCAGTAGATATTGATGATATTTATGATTTTTGTGTGGCAGAAGCTTTTTTAAAAATGGAAAGAGAATAAACTAATAATTTTTTAACTTTTGGAGGCAGAATGAAAAAGGTAAAATTCAAAAATCGTGATGACTGAACTTTTTTGTCGCCTTGTTTGAAGTTAAGAAGTAAAATTTTAAATTGAAGCAAATATATGTCAGCAATTTATTAATAATTTTTAACTTTTGGAGGTAGAATGAAAAAGGTAAAATTCAAAAATCGTGATGAGGTAACTTTTTTGTCGCCTTGTTTGAAGTTAAGAAGTAAAATTTTAAATTGAGGCAAATATATGTCAGCAATTTGCCAATAATTTTTTAACTTTTGGAGGCAGAATGAAAAAGGTGAAATTCAAAAATCGTGATGAGGTAACTTTTTTGTCGCCTTGTTTGAAGTTGAGAAGTAAAATTTTGAATTGAGGCAAATATATTAGAAGTTAAAGTTTGTGAAATATAGGTGATTTTTGGTAGATTTATCTAAACTTTTTGAGGTGGTTGACGATTAATTTATTAAAGTGTTTAGAATAAAATGAAAAGAGGGTTTGAGATGGCAGTAACAAAAAAGCAGTTATTAATTCAGATTTTGGGATTAACAGAGCGTCAGTCTGTTGAGCTTGAAAAGGAAGATTTAGGAGAATTTGAGTCGCTATTAAATAGGAAAGAACGCCTTTTTGCTAAAATGAAGCGTCTTGGAAAGGATAAGGCTGGCGAGAGAGAGGAGTACCTTCCAATTTTAACCGAGTTAATAGCCCTTGATGAAGCTAATAATGAGCGTTATCATGAAGTATATGAAGAATTACGAGCTAGAGTAAAAGGGGTTCGTGTTCAGCAAAATGCTGTAAAGGCGTACAATAACCCTTATATGTCAGCTCCACAAGGAGGGATACTTTTTGACAAAACAAGTAAGTAAATTAGATGAATTACAGCTTATTTTGAAGGAAGTTATAGAACAATTAAAAGATATTGAAGGAATAACTTTAAATCAACATCAAATTTTACTTAGTGATATGACTCAAGATGAGAAGTTAAAAATTTTGGAGGAAATGGCAAACTATAAAAATGAGATGACTCTAAAAATTGAGGCTGAGGAAGATAAATTTCAGGACTTATATAAGGAAGTAAGACCTCAACTTACAAGTAAAAGTTATGTTGCTGAACTCCAGAGCAAAATTAAAGAATTGTTGGATTTGAAAGATGTGATAATTAAAATGGAAACAACTAGTGTAGAAATTATGGATAAACAGGTGAAAAATGTACTTGGAAAGCTTAATATTCCAATGAATTCCAATCAGGCACTGAGTCAATACAAAAAATTCGAGAAAAATTAGCATAAATATGGATAAATAATGCTTGACGACTTATTTTAAGGTATGGTATAGTGGACTTGTACCTAAATAGGTCTTTTTTTTATGGCAAATTTTAAGAGCTTTAAATTAATGTGGAGGTGTCAAGAACGTGAGAGTACAAATTACACTTGCTTGCGAAGAATGTAAGCGTAGAAATTATACTACTACAAAGGATAAGAAATCTCATCCTGACCGTATGGAAACTAAGAAATACTGTAAGTTTTGTAGAAAACATATGCCACACAAAGAAACTAAAAAGTAAATTTGTGTAAATAGGCATACGAAACCAGGGAGGAAGTGAATTATGGGCGAGTTTTTTAAAGACTTTATAGCAGAAAGTAAAAGAATAATTTGGCCTAGTAGACAAGAACTGTTATCCAAAACGGGAATAGTAATTACTACTTGTGTGGTTACAGCCTGTATTTTATTTGGAATGGATCTATTTTTTAGTCAAGGGATATCACTAATATATCAACTTGTAAGATAATTGGAGGAACTTTAAATGGATGAAGCTAAGTGGTATGTGGTTCACACATATTCTGGTTATGAAAATAAAGTAAAAGTAAATATTGAAAAAGCAATTAAAAACCGTAGCATGCAAGACCTAATCCATGTGGTTGAAGTTCCTTTACAAGATGAAGTAGAGGAGAAGAACGGGACTAAAAAGACAGTACAACGTAAAATATTCCCTGGATATGTGCTAATTAAAATGGTGATGACAGATGATACGTGGTATGTCGTAAGAAATACACGTGGAGTTACTGGGTTTGTAGGACCTGATTCTAAACCTGTACCGTTATCACCACATGAAATCGAATGTATGGGAATTGATATGAAAATCTTTAAATCTAGCTTTGCTGTGGGTGATAGAGTTAAAATGCTTGTTGGCCCTTTTGCAGACCAAGAAGGTGTTATTGAAGAAATTCAAGAAGCAAAAGATGTTGTGGTTGTTAGATTTAGTGGTTTTGGTAGAGAGTTCCCTGTAGAAGTAGGTTTTGATGCAATTGTAGCTTGCATTGATTAATAATCAAATGCCGATATGCATACTAAAGTCTAAATAAATTTTTAATATCAACGCGCGAGTGGGAGGGCTTCCCCCGTGAATACCACATTTTTTAGGAGGTGCCGAGTCAATGGCAAAAAAAGTTACAGGAATGATAAAGTTGCAAATTCCAGCTGGTAAGGCAACGCCAGCTCCACCAGTAGGTCCAGCATTAGGACAACATGGTGTGAACATTGTTCAGTTTACAAAAGAATTTAATGAAAGAACTGCAAAAGATGCTGGATTAATTATTCCAGTTGTTATTACAGTGTATCAAGATAGAAGTTTCTCTTTTATCACAAAAACACCACCAGCTGCAGTACTTTTAAAGAAAGCAGCAAACCTTAAATCTGGTTCAGCTGTTCCAAACAAAACAAAAGTAGCTACAATTTCTTCAGCTGAAATTCAAAAAATTGCAGAACTTAAAATGCCTGATTTAAATGCAGGAAGTTTAGAAGCTGCTATGAGTATGATTTCAGGAACTGCTCGTTCTATGGGAATTGTTGTTAAAGACTAATAAAAAATTATTATAATGCGCGTATATATTACGTGGGAGGGCATAGACCCCGATAATACCACAAGGAGGTAACATAATGAAAAGAGGAAAGAAGTATATCGAGGCTGCTAAACAGGTAGATCGTAATAACCTGTATGATGTAGCCGATGCATTTGGAGTGTTAGGAAAAACTGCTACTGCAAAATTTGATGAAACAGTTGAAGCACATATTAAACTAGGTGTTGACAGTCGTCACGCAGATCAACAAGTGCGTGGAGCTGTAGTACTTCCACACGGAACTGGTAAAACTGTAAGAGTTTTAGTATTTGCAAAAGGTGCAAAAGCTGATGAAGCTACTGCTGCTGGTGCAGATCATGTTGGGGCTGAAGATTTAATTCCAAGAATTCAAAATGAAGGTTGGTTAGATTTTGATGTTGTTGTTGCAACACCTGACATGATGGGGGTAGTTGGACGTTTAGGTCGTGTACTTGGGCCAAAAGGTTTAATGCCAAATCCTAAAGCTGGAACAGTAACTATGGACGTTACAAAAGCTATTAATGATATTAAAGCTGGTAAAATTGAGTATCGTCTTGATAAAACAAACATTATTCACGTTCCAATTGGAAAAGTTTCTTTTGGTGAAGAAAAATTACAAGACAACTTCCAAACATTAATCGGAGCTATTGTAAAAGCTAAACCAGCTGCTGCAAAAGGACAATATTTAAAAAGCGTTTCTATTTCATCAACAATGGGACCTGGAATTAAATTAAATCCTGCAAAACTTGGTTAGGCAATATATAGATTTTTTGTCAAATAACTTGACAAGCTTATTTTATAGTGTTAATATACATTATAAATAAATACTGTACCGCAGACAGTAGGTGCGTTAGCATAACGTATACAACCTACCGAGGTCTTAAGATAAATGGACGGATCGTATAGTCACTTTGCCTGCGGAGAAGAATTAGCAAAGTGACTTTTTGTTTTACAAATTTTTAGGGAGGTGAAATGATGGCTAATATTGATGCTAAAAAAGGCGTAGTAGAAGAGATTAAAGGTAAAATTGATGGTGCTTCTTCGATTGCATTAGTTGACTATAGAGGGTTGACAGTTGAACAAGATACTCAGTTACGTAGAGAAATGCGTGCTGCTGGTGTTGAGTACAAAGTTTACAAAAATACTATGGTAAATTTTGCAATTAAAGGAACTGAATTTGAAGAACTTTCAAAACATCTTGAAGGTCCTACTGCTATTGCGATTAGTTATAGTGATGCAACAGCAGGTCCTAGAGTTTTAGCTAACGTTGCTAAATCTAATGACAAATTAGAATTTAAAGCAGGTGTTGTAGAAGGCACTTATTACGATGCAAAAGGAATTGAAGCAATTGGTAACATTGCTCCAAGAGAAGAATTACTTGGACGTTTACTTGGAAGCTTCAAATCACCAATTTCAAGCTTTGCTCGTGTTATTAAACAAATCGCAGAAAAAGACGCTGAATAATTGTGCTTAGCGTTCATACAAAATTAATTAAAATTACGGAGGTGCTATAATGGCAAAATTATCAATTAATGAAATTATTGATGCAGTTAAAGAATTAACTATTTTAGAATTAAACGAACTTGTAACAGCTTGTGAAGAAGAGTTTGGAGTATCAGCAGCAGCAGGTGTTATGGTTGCAGCAGGTCCTGGAGGTGGAGCAGCAGAAGAAAAAACTGAATTTGACGTTGAGTTAACTGAAGCTGGTTCAGAAAAAATCAAAGTAATCAAAGTTGTTCGTGAATTAACTGGATTAGGATTAAAAGAAGCTAAAGAAGTAGTTGAAAGTACTCCTAAAGTAGTTAAAGAAGGTTTAAGCAAAGAAGATGCTGAAGCTATTAAAACTAAACTGGAAGAAGTAGGAGCTAAAGTAACTTTAAAATAAGTTATATTTAGTTTAGGGTGAGTTCCTTAGTTTGTGCTTTGGGACAAGCCCTTATTAGTTAATAGCAAAAAAAGACTGTTATTCAGGCAATAAACTTGTCTAAATAGCAGTCTTTTTTTGTATAAAAATAAAATAACCCCTTGATTTGGTTATTTTAAAAGTGGTATATTAATTTTATATCAAATTATTTAGTATATCTTAAAACAACGAAAATTATGTAAGATTAGATAAAATGTCTAAAAAGGGTTGACTTACCTTTTTTTTTCTGATAGCATAAAGCAATGCGTCTATATATAATTATTTGGTTCTAATATTATATCATAGAAGTACATTATTTACAATACGTAATCGTAAAAGATTGTGAACTGTTGTATAAACAATACCATATGATTTATAAATTTTGCAAGGGGTGAGAGTGCACATGCAAAAATCTAAAATTAGCCCAATAGAAACGGGCAGACAAATTCGTATGAGCTACGCAATGACGGATGAGATTTTTGAAATACCAAACTTAATTGAAGTACAAAAAAATTCTTATGATTGGTTTTTAAGAGAAGGATTAAGAGAAGTTTTTGAGGATATTTCTCCTATAACAGATTTTAATGGAAACTTAATGTTGGATTTTGTTGACTTCGTATTAGAAAGTAAGCCTAAGTATACAGTAGAAGAAGCTAGAGAAAAAGATGCAAATTACGCAACAGCATTAAAAGTAAAGGTTCGATTACACAATAAGGAAACTAATGAATCTATTGATAATGATGTATTTATGGGTGAGTTTCCACTTATGACTACAAATGGAACTTTTATTATTAATGGTGCTGAACGTGTTATTGTTAGTCAATTGGTGCGTTCACCAGGTATTTACTATGGTGTAGAATTTGATAAAGTTGGAAAACGTCTATTCTCAGCTACTGTAATTCCAAATCGTGGAGCTTGGTTAGAGTATGAAACGGATTCTAACGACATTTTTTATGTTAGAGTAGACCGTACACGTAAAGTGCCTGTAACGGTGTTAATTCGTGCGTTAGGGCTTGGGACTGATTCAGAGATTTTAGAGATGTTTGGAGAAGAACCCAAAATTTTAGAAACAATTGAAAAAGACGCAACAAAAACATATGAGGAAGGTCTTATTGAAATTTATAAAAGAATTAGACCAGGAGAGCCTCCAACTGTTGAGAGTGCCCAAACATTACTTAACAATATGTTTTATGATCCAAGAAGATACGACCTTGCTAAAGTTGGTCGATATAAATTTAATAAAAAATTAGCTCTTAGAAATCGTGTAACTGGATTTAGATTGGCTGAAGATGTAGTTGATATGTTTACGGGTGAGGTTGTGGCAGAGGCTGGTCAAAAGATTACAGTAGCTTTGGCAGACCAAATTCAAAATACAGGTGTGGCATATGTTTTAATTGATATGTCTGATATAGATAGAACGATGGAGAGAGCTGTAAAAGTTCTTACAAATCAAACTGTTGATATTACTCACTTTATTGATATTGACCCAGCAGAGCTTGGAATTAAAGATACTGTTTATTATCCTGTTTTGGTGGATATACTGGAAAAATATGATGATTTAGATGATATTAAAAGGGAAATTAAGCAAAGAATTAGCGAATTAGTACCAAAACATATCACTTTAGAAGATATTTTAGCATCAATTAATTATACTATTCATCTTCAATATAATATTGGATATAAAGATGATATAGATCATCTTGGAAACCGTCGTATTCGTGCTGTTGGGGAGTTATTACAAAACCAATTTAGAATAGGTTTATCAAGAATGGAAAGAGTTGTTCGTGAGAGAATGACAATTCAAGATGCAGAATCAATAAGTCCACAGACATTTATTAATATTCGTCCTGTAACAGCTGCAATTAAAGAGTTTTTTGGAAGTTCACAACTTTCTCAGTTTATGGATCAAAATAATCCATTAGCAGAATTAACTCACAAAAGAAGATTGTCAGCATTAGGACCTGGGGGTCTTTCGAGAGAGCGTGCTGGTTTCGATGTTCGAGACGTTCACTCGTCGCATTATGGGCGTATGTGTCCGATAGAAACGCCTGAGGGACCAAACATTGGTCTTATCAACTCATTGGCAACATTTGCAAGAATTAACGAGTATGGATTTATCGAAGCACCTTATAGAAAGATTGATAAATCTGGAGAAGTTCCAAGAGTTACAAATGAGTTTGCGTATTTGACTGCTGATGAAGAAGAAAATTATACAGTTTGTCAAGCTACAGAGCCATTAACTGATGACATGGAATTTGTAAATAAAAAGGTTGCTGCTCGTAGAAGAGATGAAATTTTGGAATTTGATTACACAGAAATTGATTTGATGGATATTTCTCCAAAACAAATCGTATCTGTAGCCACTGCTATGATACCTTTCCTTGAAAATGATGATGCCAACCGTGCCTTAATGGGTGCGAACATGCAACGTCAGGCTGTTCCTTTGCTTCGTACAAATAGCCCAATTGTTGGGACTGGTATGGAACATAAAGCAGCTAGGGACTCAGGAGTTTTAGTAATTGCAAAGTCTGCAGGAACTGTAGAAAAAGTTACGGCTAAAGAAATTGTAATTAAAACTGAAGAAGGCAAAAAAGATGTTTATAAATTAACTAAATTCACAAGAAGTAACCAAGGAACTTGTATTAATCAGCGTCCATTAGTTGCAAAAGGTGATGTAGTTAAAGTGAATGAAATTTTGGCTGATGGTCCATCAACTGATAATGGAGAACTAGCTTTAGGGCAAAATCCTTTAATTGGGTTTATGACTTGGGAAGGGTATAACTTTGAGGACGCTATCTTATTAAGTGAAAGATTGGTTCGTGAAGATATTTATACTTCTGTTCATATTGAAGAATATGAAGTTGAGTCAAGAGATACTAAAGTTGGACCTGAGGAAATTACTAGAGATATTCCAAATGTAGGTGAAGAAGCGCTTAAGGACCTTGATGAAAGAGGAATTATTCGTATTGGAGCTGAAGTTCGTTCTGGTGATATTTTGGTTGGTAGAGTAACTCCAAAAGGTGAAACTGAATTGACTGCTGAAGAGAGATTATTAAGAGCAATCTTTGGGGAAAAAGTGCGTGAAGTTAGAGATACATCGCTTCGTGTACCTCATGGAGAAGCTGGAATTATCGTTGATGTTAAGGTGTTTACTCGTGAAAATGGAGATGAATTATCGCCTGGAGTTAACCGTATGGTTCGCTGTTATATAGCTCAAAAAAGAAAAATTTCTGTTGGGGATAAAATGGCTGGACGACATGGTAATAAAGGGGTTATCTCAAGAGTTTTACCAGAAGAAGATATGCCATTTTTACCAAATGGAAGACCTCTTGATATCGTGTTAAATCCTCTTGGTGTACCATCTCGTATGAATATTGGACAGGTACTTGAAGTCCATTTAGGATTGGCAGCAAAAGCGTTAGGATTTAAAGTTGCAACACCAGTTTTTGATGGTGCAAATGAGCAAGATATCATGCAAACACTTGAAATGGCTAACGATTATGTTAATAAAGAATGGGAAGAATTTAAAGAAACTTGGGCAGAAAAATTAAAGCCTAATGCATTAGAATACCTTGAAGAAAATTTAGATCATCGTTCAGAGTGGTCGGGTGTACCTATGAATGCAACGGGTAAAATTTATTTACGTGATGGTCGTTCAGGTGAAGAGTTTGATAATCCAGTAACTGTGGGATATATGCACTATTTAAAACTGCATCACTTAGTTGATGATAAAATGCATGCACGTTCAACAGGGCCTTATGCTACAATTACGCAACAACCACTTGGAGGTAAGGCGCAATTTGGAGGTCAACGTTTTGGAGAGATGGAGGTTTGGGCGCTTGAAGCATATGGAGCAGCTTATACTTTACAAGAAATCTTAACAATTAAATCTGATGATGTTGTTGGTCGTGTTAAAACTTATGAGTCAATTGTAAAAGGTGAAAATATTCCTGAGCCTGGAATTCCTGAGTCATTTAAAGTACTTCTAAAAGAGTTACAATCTTTAGGATTAGATATTAGAGTAATGACTCAAGATTCAGAAATTGAAATTAAAGAAAGTATTGATGATGGAACAGGTCTTGCTATTCATATTGATGGAATTGAAGATGTTACTTCAGAGCCTCAATACGGAGATGATATTGAAGATTTCCATGAAGTTTCGATTGATGAAGAAGGAAATATGGAGTTTGAGGAAGAAGTTGAAGAAGATATTGATGATTTAGAGCCTAATGAAGAAGATTTGTATGAGGATAATTTATCACTATTAGAACCGTTTGAAACTGATACAGATGAATTTACTCAAGAATAATTTATATACAATTAATGAAAAATAGTGATTTGGTGGCTTCATATTTGTGTGAGGCCACTAAAAAACGGGTATTGGGTTGTGCCTAAAAACAACTTAGAGCTATGGAAGGGAGTATATGTCAGATGAATATGGATCAATCCATCTTATTTGAAAGTATTAAAATAGGGTTAGCTTCACCTGATAAAATTCGTGAGTGGTCAAGAGGAGAGGTAAAAAAGCCAGAAACGATTAATTATCGTACTCAAAGACCAGAACGAGATGGGCTATTTTGTGAGAAAATCTTTGGACCTAGCAAAGACTGGGAGTGCCATTGTGGAAAATACAAACGCATTAGATATAAAGGTGTAGTTTGTGATAGATGTGGGGTTGAAGTTACAAAGGCAAAAGTGCGTCGTGAAAGAATGGGGCATATTGAACTTGCAGCTCCAGTATCTCATATTTGGTATTTCAAAGGAATTCCAAGTAGAATGGGGCTAATTTTAAATATTTCTCCAAGATTATTAGAAAAAATTCTTTATTTTGCTTCATATGTTGTAACTGACCAAAAGGAAACTGGCTTATCTTATAAAGAAATTCTTTCTGAAAAAGAATATAGAGAAGCTGAAGAAAAATATGGATATGGTTCTTTTGTTGCAGAAATGGGTGCTGAGGCCGTTAAAAAGCTTTTGGAAGATATTGATTTAGAGGGTGAAAGTGTTGAGCTTAAAGAGCAACTTAAAGAAGCAACAGGTCAAAAGCGTATTAGAATTATTAAGCGCCTTGAAGTAATTGAAGCTTTTAGAGTATCACTAAATAAACCAGAATGGATGATTTTAGATGCTATTCCAGTTTTGCCACCAGATTTACGACCAATGATACAATTAGATGGTGGAAGATTTGCAACATCTGATTTAAATGACCTTTATAGAAGGGTAATCAACCGTAATAACCGTTTGAAAAGATTGTTAGACCTTGGTGCACCAAATATTATTGTACGTAATGAAAAACGTATGTTGCAAGAAGCAGTTGATGCATTAATTGATAACGGTAGACGTGGTAGACCTGTAACAGGGCCTGGAAATCGTGCATTAAAATCATTATCTGATATGTTAAAAGGAAAAGCAGGGCGTTTTAGACAAAACTTACTTGGAAAACGTGTTGACTATTCAGGGCGTTCAGTAATTGTAGTAGGGCCATATTTGAAAATTTACCAATGTGGTTTACCAAAAGAAATGGCTATTGAGTTATTTAAGCCGTTTGTAATGAAAAAACTTGTTTCTGATGGATTAGCTCATAATATTAAAAATGCAAAACACATGATAGAACGTTTGCACCCAGAAGTATGGGACGTTTTGGAAGAAGTTATTAGCGAGCACCCTGTAATGTTAAACCGTGCGCCTACTCTTCACCGTCTTGGAATTCAAGCATTTGAGCCAACATTAGTAGAAGGGCGTGCATTAAAATTACACCCTCTAGTATGTGCTGCTTATAATGCCGATTTTGATGGTGACCAGATGGCTGTACACGTTCCGTTGTCTGTAGAAGCTCAAACAGAATGTCGTTTCTTACTACTTGCACCAAACAACTTACTAAAACCATCAGATGGAGCACCAGTTGCTGTACCTTCTCAGGATATGGTTCTTGGAACTTATTATTTAACTCTTGATAAAGAAGGTGAAGTTGGAGAAGGCAAGTGTTTTAGAAATGAAAACGAAGCAATTTTAGCATATGATAATAAGGAAATAACTCTTCATGCTAATATTAAAGTTCGCAGATTTTTGAATACTTCAAAAGGTGAAATTTCTGCAATTGTAGATACTACAGTTGGGCGTATTATTTTTAATGAAGCAATTCCACAAGATTTAGGATTTGTAAAACGTCATATGCCAGCTAATTTTGATGAATTAAGTGATGAAGAGCAAAAGGAAATTGCAAAACGTGTACTTCAGTATGAAATTGAATTCTTGGTTGGTAAAAAAGAACTTGGTAAAATTATCAAAAAATGTATTAATACTCATGGAGCTACTGATACTGCAATTTTATTAGATAATATCAAAGATTTAGGATTTAAATTCTCGACTCGTGGGGCATTAACCGTTTCTGTATCTGATATGGTTATTCCAAAAGAGAAGCCAGAATATTTAGCAGAAGCTGAAAAGGCTGTTGAGAAAATTACTAAATTATTTAAGCGTGGGCTTATGACTGATGAAGAGCGTTATGAAAAAGTTATTAAAACTTGGACATTAGCTAATGAAAAAATTACAGAAAAACTGTTAGCTGGACTTGGAAAATATAATAATATTTATATGATGGCTCATTCAGGTGCGAGGGGTTCTAACAACCAAATTAAGCAACTTGCAGGTATGCGTGGACTTATGGCATCACCATCTGGGCGTATTATTGAACTTCCAATTAAAGCCAATTTCCGTGAAGGATTAACAGTTCTTGAGTATTTCAACTCTGCCCATGGAGCTAGAAAAGGTCTTGCCGATACTGCCTTAAAAACAGCTGACTCGGGATATTTAACAAGACGTTTGGTTGATGTTTCTCAAGATGTAATTATTCGTGAAACTGATTGTTGTCATGACCATTCTAAAACAGAAATTCCAGGAATGTGGGTAAAAGCGTTTAAAGATGGTACAGAAATGATTGAACCTCTTAGCGAAAGAATTTCAGGAAGATTTGTAGCTGAGACTGTGCTTGATCCAGAAACGAATGAAGTTTTAGTTGAAGTTGATAGAATGGTATCTCCAAATATGGCAGAACATATTGATGCTTTAGGTATTGAAAATGTTAAAATTCGTAATGCTCTTTCTTGTAAATCTAAAGTTGGAGTTTGTGTAAAATGTTATGGTGCTAATATGTCTTCAGGAAATGAGGTTCGTGTTGGTGAGTCGGTTGGAATTATTGCCGCTCAATCTATTGGTGAGCCAGGGACACAATTAACGATGCGTACTTTCCATACAGGAGGTATTGCAGGAGATGATATTACGCAAGGTCTTCCACGTATCGAGGAGTTATTTGAAGCTCGTAAACCAAAAGGGCTTGCGATTATTACGGAATTTGAAGGAACTGTAGCTATTACAGAAGCTAAAAAGAAGCGTGAAATTACTATTACAAATTCTGCAAGTGGGGAATCGAAAGCTTATTTAATTCCTTATGGTTCAAGAATTAAAGTTAAAGAAGGCGACTTTATTCAGGCTGGAGATGAGCTTACAGAAGGTAGTATTAATCCTCATGATATCCTAAAAATTAAAGGGATTAGAGGGGTGCAAGATTATATGCTACAAGAAGTACAAAGAGTATACCGTCTTCAAGGGGTAGATATTAATGATAAGCATATTGAAGTTATTGTGCGTCAAATGCTTAAAAAGATTAAGATTGAAGAAAATGGTGATACTAATTTATTACCAGGAAGCTTGGTTGATGTGCTTGATTTTGAGTCAATCAATGAAGATATTGTTGCGGCAGGCAAAGAGCCAGCAGATGGAAAACATACGTTACTAGGGATTACAAAAGCATCTCTTGCAACGGAATCTTTCTTATCAGCTGCATCATTCCAAGAAACAACACGTGTTCTTACAGAAGCTGCAATTAAAGGAAAAGTTGACCCACTTATTGGTCTTAAAGAAAATGTTATCATTGGTAAACTTATTCCTGCAGGAACTGGTATGGATCGTTATAGAAAAATTGATGTTATTACAGAAGACTAATAAAAAACCTTTCTCAGTATATTGGGAAAGGTTTTTTGTAAATTGAAAATTATATTGAAAATTTGTAACTTTTTTATGAAATCCAATACGTAAATTTAATTTAATAAGGAAGGAGCTAAATTTACATATTAATTTAAAAATCAATAAATTATCCTAAAAACCTAGATATTTATCCAAAGTCTAGGTTATTTTTTATGAATAAAATTTAATATATGAACTATTTCTACATAATTAGTTACGAAAAACATTTTTAGGCAAAAATTTCCTTCCCATTTTAGCATTATTTTATACATAAACTCAAAAAAATAAATATTTAGGAATTCCTTGACAACCTATGAAGTAAGTGGTACAATCGTTCCGTGTGTTGCATATTTATAGTAGATTATACCAAAAGGAAATATCGCTTGAATGTAACTAGAAAGACACAATTATTTGAGATAAAATTATAGATTAAGCAAGGAGGTGCCTAAATGCCTACATTTAACCAGTTAGTGCGTAAGGGAAGAAAAAGTGTTAAAAAGAAATCAACTGCACCAGCTTTACAAAAAGGGTTTAACTCTTTACAGAAAAAGTCTACAGATATTTCTTCACCTCAAAAAAGAGGTGTTTGTACAGCAGTTAAAACAGCTACTCCAAAAAAGCCAAACTCAGCATTACGTAAAATTGCCAGAGTTCGTCTTACAAACGGAATTGAAGTAACAGCTTATATTCCAGGAGAAGGTCACAATTTACAAGAACACAGCGTTGTATTAATTCGTGGTGGAAGGGTAAAAGATTTACCTGGTACACGTTACCACATCGTTCGTGGAACACTTGATACTGCAGGTGTTGCAAAAAGAAATCAATCTCGTTCTAAATATGGAACAAAGAAACCAAAAGCATCAAAATAGGTAGTACACTATTTGTGCCCACACTAACAAATACTTAATTGCTTAATCGCATTATATATATTAGGAAAGGGCACGTACGACCCCCCCAATTTGGGAGGACGAGTACCGATGATTTTTCAAAAATAGTTAAGGAGGGAAGAACCGTGCCACGTAAAGGACATATTGCAAAAAGAGATGTATTAGCAGATCCTCTATATAATAGTAAGCTTGTAACAAAGCTTATCAATACTATCATGTTAGATGGTAAGAGAGGAACAGCCCAAAAAATCGTTTATGGAGCATTTGAAATTATAAACGAAAAAACAGGAAGAGATGCTTTAGAGGTGTTTGAAGAAGCCTTAGAAAATATCATGCCTGTATTAGAAGTAAAAGCACGTCGTGTAGGAGGTGCAACTTACCAAGTTCCTATGGAAGTTCGTCCAGAAAGAAGACAAACTTTAGGGTTACGTTGGTTAGTAACTTATACACGTAAACGTGGAGAAAGAACTACTATTGAAGCTTTAGCAGGAGAATTGTTAGATGCTTTAAACAATACTGGTGGTTCAGTTAAGAAGAAAGAAGATACTCATAAAATGGCAGAAGCTAATAAAGCATTTGCTCACTATAGATGGTAGGAAAATAGCCTAGAGGAGGAAAACCATGTCAGGAAGAGAATATCCGCTTGAACGTACTCGTAATATTGGGATTATGGCACACATTGACGCAGGGAAAACAACACTTACAGAGCGTATCCTATTTTACACTGGTAGAAATCACAAAATTGGGGAAACTCATGAAGGTGGAGCTACTATGGACTGGATGGAACAAGAACAAGAGCGTGGGATTACAATTACATCTGCCGCTACAACTTGTTTCTGGACAGACAACCGTATTAACATTATTGATACTCCAGGACACGTTGACTTTACAGTAGAAGTTGAGCGTTCTTTAAGAGTACTTGACTCTGCAGTAGGTGTATTCTGTGCTAAAGGTGGGGTTGAGCCTCAATCTGAAACAGTTTGGAGACAAGCAGATAAATACAACGTTCCACGTATGGCGTTTGTAAATAAAATGGACATCATGGGAGCTGATTTTTATAATGCAGTTGATATGATGAGAGATCGTCTTGCTGCAAATGCAGTTCCAATGCAATTACCAATTGGAGCAGAAGATGATTTCATTGGTATCATTGACTTATTAGAAAATCAAGCTTATATCTACAAAGATGACCTTGGAAAAGAAATTGAACAAGTTGAAATTCCAGCAGATATGGCAGATAAAGCAGAAGAATATAGAAATGCAGCTATTGAAGCAATCGCTGAGTCTGATGAAGACTTAATGATGAAATATCTTGAAGGAGAAGAGTTAACTCTTGAAGAACTAAAAGCAGGTTTACGTAAAGCTGTTATTGGTGTTCAAGTTATCCCAGTATTTTGTGGTTCAGCTTACAAAAATAAAGGGGTACAAAGACTGTTAGATGCAGTAATTGAGTATATGCCAGCTCCAACAGATATCGAAGCTATTAAAGGTGTTCACCCAGACACTGGAGAAGAAATGTCAAGACAATCTTCTGATGAAGAACCATTCTCGGCATTAGCTTTCAAAATTATGACTGATAAATTCGTAGGAACACTTGCGTTCTTTAGAGTTTATTCAGGAACTTTAAATTCGGGTTCATATGTATATAACTCGACTAAAGGGAAAAAAGAAAGAATTGGACGTATCGTTCAGATGCACGCAAATGCTCGTCAAGATATTGATAAAGTATATGCAGGGGACATCGCAGCTGGAGTTGGTTTAAAAGGAACTACTACTGGAGATACACTTTGTGATGAAAATAATCCAGTAATCCTTGAGTCAATGGTATTCCCAGAGCCTGTTATTTCTGTTGCTATTGAACCAAAAACAAAAGCAGCTCAAGAAA
Source organism: Epulopiscium sp. Nele67-Bin005 (assembly GCA_002007365.1). Taxonomy (GTDB): domain Bacteria; phylum Bacillota; class Clostridia; order Lachnospirales; family Cellulosilyticaceae; genus Epulopiscium_D. Next base: position 27,542 of record LNZR01000006.1, read on the forward strand.
AAATGGGAGTTGGTTTATCAAAACTTGCTGATGAAGATCCAACATTTAGAGCGTTTACAGATAAAGAAACTGGTCAAACAATTATTGCTGGTATGGGTGAACTTCACCTTGATATCATCGTTGACCGTTTAAAAAGAGAATTCGGTGTTGAAGCGAATGTTGGTGCTCCTCAAGTAGCATACAAAGAAACATTAGGGAAAGACGTTGATGTTGACTCTAAATTCGTTCGTCAATCTGGTGGTAGTGGTCAATACGGACATTGTAAAGTTCGTTTCTCAAGACTTGACCCTAACTCAGAACACACTTATGAATTCAAAAGTTCAGTTGTTGGTGGTTCTATTCCAAGAGAATATATCCCAGCAGTTGATAAAGGTATTCAAGAAGCAATGACAAGTGGTCCATTAGCAGGGTTTGAGGTACTTGGAGTACTTGCAGATTGTTATGATGGTTCTTACCATGACGTTGACTCATCTGAGATGGCGTTTAAAATTGCTGGTTCAATGGCATTTAAAGATGCTATGAAAAAAGCAGGAGGAATTCTTCTTGAGCCAATTATGAAAGTTATTGTTATCGTTCCTGATGATTACATGGGAGATGTTATTGGAGATATTAACTCTCGTCGTGGACGTATTGAAGGAATGGAAGCACGTTCAGGAGCTCAAGAAATTAGAGCATTTGTACCACTTTCAGAAATGTTTGGATATGCAACAGACCTACGTTCTAGAACTCAAGGTCGTGGAAACTATTCTATGGAATTTGATCACTATGAGCAATGTCCAAAAACTATTCAAGAAAAAGTTATTGCAGAAGGAAAATAAATTTTTTTGCAAATTAATGAAAAATTATTTTGTAGCTACTTGAAAAAGGGCTACAATTTAAATATAATTGTATTAATCTGAGCATAAAAAACTGGCTCAGTTATTAAAAGGAGGATTTTTAAAATGGCTAAAGCTAAATTTGAACGTAATAAGCCACACGTTAATATTGGAACAATTGGACACGTTGACCATGGTAAAACTACTTTAACAGCGGCAATTACAAAAACACTTCACGAAAGATATGGATTTGGTGAAGCAGTAGACTTTGAAAACATCGATAAAGCACCTGAAGAGAGAGAGCGTGGAATTACTATTTCAACTGCACACGTTGAATACGAAACTCCAGCTCGTCACTACGCACACGTTGACTGTCCAGGACATGCTGACTACGTTAAAAACATGATTACAGGAGCTGCTCAAATGGACGGAACTATCCTTGTTTGTGCTGCAACTGATGGTCCAATGGCTCAAACTCGTGAGCATATCTTACTTTCTCGTCAAGTTGGTGTACCATACATCGTTGTTTTCTTAAACAAATGTGATATGGTTGATGATGAAGAGTTAATCGAATTAGTAGAAATGGAAATTCGTGAATTATTAAGCGAATATGAATTCCCAGGTGATGATACTCCAATCGTTCACGGTTCAGCTTTACAAGCTCTTAACGATCCAATGGGTCCTTGGGGAGATAAAATCGTTGAATTATTTGAAATCATTGATGAGTATATCCCAACTCCAGAGCGTGATGTTGACAAACCATTCCTTATGCCAGTAGAGGACGTTTTCTCTATTACAGGACGTGGAACAGTTGCTACAGGACGTATCGAGTCTGGAATTCTTAAAGTTCAAGATGAAATCGAAATCGTTGGTATCCAAGAAGAAACTCGTAAAGTAGTTTGTACTGGAGTTGAGATGTTCCGTAAACTTCTTGATGAAGGTCAAGCAGGAGATAACATTGGAGCACTTCTTCGTGGTGTTCAAAGAACTGATATCGAGCGTGGTCAAGTATTATGTAAACCAGGTTCAATCACTCCTCATACTAAGTTCAAAGCTCAAGTATACGTTCTTAAAAAAGAAGAGGGTGGTCGTCACAAACCATTCTTCTCAAACTACAGACCTCAGTTCTACTTCCGTACAACTGACGTAACTGGTGTTATCAACTTACCAGAAGGTACAGAAATGTGTATGCCTGGAGATAATATCGAAATGGAAATCGAATTAATTCACCCAATTGCGATGGCTCAAGGTTTACGTTTCGCTATCCGTGAAGGTGGACGTACAGTAGGTTCTGGTGCAGTAGCACAAATCATTGAGTAATCTCAATTTAAAAAACACGCTTTCGGGCGTGTTTTTTTTATCCAATTTTAGGATTATAAAGTGGAAATTAGTTTTTTGATTTGAAAAGTGAAATCCAAAAATCGTGATGATATTAAAAAAGTAGACGTTCTATTCCAGTATGTGTTGCAGATACTAAAATTACCCTAAGTTAATGGCTTAGGATAATTTTAGTAGTATAATTTATTTTTAATTGAATAGTTGATATCAGTAATTTCACCAAAAGGTGTACTGATTGATATTGTTTGTGCCTCTTCGGCTAATGCATCAAATCCATCAAAAAAATTAACAAGTTCTATTGTAAGTTTATTTTCTTCATTGGAATTTTGAGTAATACTTCCACTAAGATAATAACTTCTATTATCTACATTTAAAAAATAATCCTGAGTCAGCCATTCGTTTAGTGTGCCTTTTGAAGTATTAAATTTAACCTTTACGATGTCGTGTTCTATAATAAATTCTTCTAATATCAGTGGTTCATTATTTAAGCTAACAAGTAAATCAGTTTCTTTAATTGCAAATTCTTCACTAAATGTAATAGGAGTCAGGTCTATAGAACTATTAACTTCAACAGCAGGTTGAACTGGTGCGTTGGTTGATACAATGATAATAGTTGTACACAAGATGGATAAACCTACAGTAATATAAATATATGGTTTCATAAATTCTCCTTTTACTTTACTTGAAAATTATGTATTGATATTACCATATTTAGAAAATATTGTCAAATAAAATCGTAATTTCTTATAACTCAAAAAAGGTATAGCTAAAAAACTATACCTTAAATGCGTGAAAACTTTTTATAATATTCGTCAATTAATAAGTTTATGGCATAATCGAATACTAAAAATATAACTTGTAAAATAGCCCATATAATTAATAAGTGCATTGATAATCCTAGGCTTGGGGCTAGCCCAGAAAGCGTAATTAATATTCCGTCAAAAATTGTATAGCCAAACAAAGTATATGTTAAGTATAAATCCAAAAATCCTACTACATTAAAATAAATAAGCTTTAATATATACTCAAGTAAATATTTGTTTTGGCTTTCAATAAATGATTTTACTATTCCATAATTTCCAAAAAATAACACATAAACAATTGTAACTTGAAGAGGAATTAGCAAGAAACAAAGTAAACTTGTGGATAAATATATCAAAGTTGCAGTTTTGAGTGAGCCTCTAATATATCCCAAAATTACTACAAAGGTAGCAAGGGCAAACATTGTAAGTTGACTTGTGGGTAAAATATAACTAATATATAAAATTACCACACTTAAGGCTGTAAGTATACCCCCTAGAGCTAAATCTTTTGTTCGCATTTTTTTCTCCTACATTTTTTGCAGGTACAACCAATCGAAGAATATTTTGCCATCATACCCAAAGTTACTATATTTGTTAGAATATTTCGGTTGCGTTGTAGGGGTAGAGATAACAAAATTTCTTCGCAAGTTGCTCCACAGCTTAATAATGTAAATTCTACTTCTTTTTTTATATATCTAAAATTTTCATCTAGCGTTTTAGTTTCGTCTAAATAAATTTCAGCTAGAGGATTAAACTTGTTATGGGCAATATCTTTTTTAAAATCATCTAATGCATCAATTACATAAATCCATTTTCCTAAAGAATATCCAAAATTATAAAGCTGTTTTCGTAAATGTTGACTATCATGTGTTAGTTTATATGGATAATATTTTAAAATATTACCTACTAAAGTTGCAAATGGATTAGCAATTTCATCAATATTTATTTTAGTTTTATTATTAGAAGTTGTACATAAATTTGCTTCCAAAGCTGATAATTCATCTAAAGAATGCTTAATTTTATACTGGACTTTATTATATTTTGGGTCTATTTTTTGTAGGTAAGGTTGAAGACTGTAGCTTAAAACCTTGCCTTTTAGACTATTATCATCATTAACATCATCAATCGCTTTATAATACGCAAGTATAACATTTATAGCTGAAGTATATTTTAAAGCTTGATTAGAGTTAATTATGCGTTTATTTTTTATTGGATTTGTAATGCACCCCTGATTTTTGTAGTAAGTTTTTGTGGGGCTAAGTGCATCTAATAAAATTGCCATCGCTGTTAAATCATAGTTTAGAGCTACTCTTGGCATATGTCCAAAGTCTTGTTTTATATGGCAACAAAGCCCACAATAATAACTGCGAAAAGTTTCAAATTCTCGTATTTTTAATTCTTGTTTTAGAGGGATAACATATCCAAACATTTTTTTCTCCTTAGATACATTTTATCAGGTCGCCACCCATACATTCACACATCGAATCAAGACAGATTAGGTCACAACAACTTAATCTACAAGCGCAACAATCGCAACAATCACAGCACCCTCCACTATTTCTGTGGTGGTGATGATGATGGTGGTGGTGATGTTGATTATTTGGGCGGCCATTTTGCGGGGGGTGTGGAGCGTGTGCCTTATATTGTTGGTTTCTACCCACTAATTTTAGGTGAAAATTCTCATATACTCCATTTCCTGGGGCCATAGTTCTTGCAATTTCTATGTGCTTTTTGGCAGTATCAAACCAAGACTGTTTGTAAGCAAGTAGTGCAGTTAAATAGTGCCAAGATGCATCATGATTTTTTGTTCTATCTAGTATTGCTTTTGCTTTGTAAATTTGTTCGTCAAAAATAAGTTTTTGAATATCTTTTTCGCTATAATAAACGTTCATTGCATTCTCCTTTCTCTGGATTTGTTAATAGTTAACAGCTCCAAAAATAAATTGATTTATCTTATTATACGCCAAAAAATCAAATTTTAATAGTATCTAAATCCTTGTTTTGTCAAATTTTATGAGATATAATGTTTGGGTGAACATATGAAAAGTTTAGAAAGAGAGTAAATTTTATGGATAAAAAAATTATTTTTAGTGGAATGCAACCGTCTGGAGTTTTAACTTTGGGGAATTATTTGGGCGCACTCAAAAATTGGACTAACTTGCAAGATGAATACCAGTGCCTATATTGTATTGTAGATATGCACGCAATTACTGTTAGGCAAGACCCTGCCCAGCTTAGAAAACAGTCAAGAGAAATGTTAATTCAGTATATTGCTGCTGGTCTTGACCCAGAAAAAAATGTTATTTATTACCAATCTCATGTGCCAGCTCATGCTGAACTCGCTTGGATTTTGAATTGTTATACTTATATGGGTGAGCTTAATCGTATGACTCAATTTAAGGACAAATCTCAAAAGCACAATGAAAATATTAACGCTGGTCTATTTGTATACCCAACTTTAATGGCTGCAGATATTTTGTTGTTCCAAACGAATTTAGTGCCTGTTGGGGTTGACCAAAAGCAACATCTTGAGCTTAGTCGTGATATTGCAAATAGGTTTAATGGGATTTATGGTGATGTATTTACTGTGCCAGAGCCTTTTATTCCAAAGGTTGGTGCAAAAATTATGAGTTTGCAAGAGCCAACTAAAAAAATGTCAAAGTCTGATGAAGATATTAATGCTACTATAAATTTGACTGATACTCCAGAAACTATAATTCGTAAATTAAAAAGAGCTGTTACAGACTCTTTGGCAGTTGTGCGTTTTGATGAAGAAAACCAAGCTGGGATAAGCAATTTGATGACTATTTATAGTGCGATAACTGGTTATAGTATGAGTAGTATTGAGAATGAATTTGATGGTAAGGGGTATGGAGATTTTAAGTTGAGAGTTGCAGATGCTATAGTTGAGGAGTTGCGTCCTTTGCAAGAAAAGTATACCGAACTTTCAAAAGATAAATCGTATATTGATAATATCATTAAAGATAATAGTCAAAAAGCTAATTATATGGCTACAAAAACTTTGCGTAAAGTCCAGAAAAAAGTTGGATTTCCACCTATTATTAGGTAATAAAAAAGCTTTGAGAGTGCCTCAAAGCTTTTTTTGTTATTCAATTTCTTGAGAATGGATAAATCCTTTACCACGTCCAATAACTTGTGATGCTTCAGAAATAGACATAAATGCATTTTTATCATGAGCTACAACAATTCGTTTAACTTTGGCGATTTCACGTTGTCCAACTGTCATATATAAAATAAATTTATTTTGCTTTGAGTATGCTCCAATTGCAGGAATTATTGTAATTCCTCGAGCCAAATCATGCATTAAGTGGTCAGAAATTTTTTCGTAATATTGTTCGTCAGTAACGATAAATACAGTCTTTTTGTGGTTTACCCCATCAATAACTAAATTTACAACTCGGCTACTTATAAAAATTGTTGAAAGTGTTAAAACTGCTGGGTCAATTCCAAAAGATAGAAATGAGGCAAAAATTATAACACCGTTTAAAGCAAGGCTAGCAGTTGCCATACTAAGTGAGAAGTATTTATTTAAGATTTTTATAACGATATCAATTCCACCTGTTGAACCTTCGGCCTTAAAAATAATTCCTGAACCTATACCGTGTAAAAATCCTCCAACTACAACGATTGAGAGAATATTTCCAACTGGTAAAATTACATCATGGGTAACTTCAATCCAAAATGAAAGCATTAGCATTCCAAATAAACTGTAGGCTAGGAAGCTTTTTTTGAGATAAAATAACCCGACTAAAAAAAGTGGTACGTTAATTGCAATAATCATAAAACTGATGTTTGACCCCATCAGAAGGTTACAAAGCATAGCAATACCAGTTACTCCTCCAGATAGTAATTGGTTTGGGATAAAGACCCCATTGGTAGCAATTGATAATAAAAATGTACCAACTACTATTGAAATAATGCATTTGATGTGTCTTGATGTAACTTTAACATTCTTCATACTTACACTGCCTTTCTCATTACCTATGTAGGGTTTTAGAGTAATATTTTACCTTGAATTTTGATTATAAAAATCGTATAATTAATAATTAAACATATTGGAGATTATGTCTAATTGAAATTACTAAAGCTTGGTAAATTTTATATATATAACTTATTATTATAGAGCTATCTCCAAAAAATGCAAGTGTTTTTAAAAAATATTTATTGTAAAAATTTGGGTTATTATTTATTTGAAGGAGTGGGTATTTATGGAATTTTATACAGATTTACACGTTCACACAGTTTCTAGTGGTCATGCTTATAGTACGATTGATGAAAATTTGAGGGTTGCAAGTAGTATTGGGCTAAAGATTTTAGGGATTTCTGACCATACAGAAGGGTTACCTTGGGGTGCTGGGCTTTATCACTTTAATAATATGAAAATTTTGCCAAGAGAAAAATATGGGGTTACGTTACTTAGAGGTGCAGAAACAAATATTGTTGATTATAATGGAACGATTGATATTCCTGAGAGTTCAACAAGAAGTCTTGATTATATAATTGCGAGTTTGCACGTGCCTTGTATTGAGCCAAATTCTGATAAAGCTTTGGTTACTCGTGGAATTATTGGTGCTATGGAAAATCCGTTGGTAAAAATTATTGGTCACCCTGGGGATACTCAATACCCTATGGATTTTGAAATTTTGGCCAAAAAATCGAGAGAAACCAATACTTTGCTTGAGCTTAACAATTCTTCATTAAAGCCAACTAGTTCAAGAAAAGGTGCTGTTGAAAATTTAACTGAGATGTTAAAGGTATGCAATAAGCATGATTTGCCAATAATCTTAAATACTGATGCGCATTGGGCTGATGAAGTTGGAGATTTTACAGAGGCTACTAAATTGGTTGAAGCTGTTGGGTTTCCTAAGGATTTAATTATTAATACACAGCCTGAGAAGTTGTTAGAATTTTTGAATGTTGATTTATCTAAATAAAAAATGTTGTGGTTCTTTCCTTTATTAATGGGGTTACTGTTTTTGGAAAGTTTGCAACATAAGAAGTTTTGGTTTGTGGTAAAGGAGTAATAATGAATTTTGTAGAAGGACTTAATGAAATGCAAAAAGAGGCCGTTCTTTATAAAGATGGTCCAATGCTTATTTTGGCAGGAGCAGGCTCAGGAAAAACCAGAGTTTTGACTCATAGAATTGCTCATCTTATTGAAAATGAAGGGGTGAAACCATGGTCGATATTGGCCATTACATTTACAAATAAGGCTGCTAAAGAGATGAGAGAACGTCTTGAAAAGTTGGTTGATGAACAAGCGTCTAAAGATATGTGGGTGAGTACTTTTCATTCGATGTGTGTTAGAATTTTGAGAAGAGATGCTGATAAATTGGGATATGAAAAATATTTTACAATTTATGATACTTCTGATCAAAAAGCTGTTATCAAAGAGGCTATCAAAATTAAAAATGTAAATGAGAAAAATTTTGCAGTTGGTGATATGCTTGGTGCTATTAGTAGTATGAAAAACCAACTTATTTTCCCAAAGAAAGCTTTGCAACAGGCGACGGATTATAGGGAAAGAGTGATTGCTGAAATTTATGATATTTATCAGAAGAAATTGTATGAAAATGGAGTTATGGATTTTGATGATTTGTTGGTAAATACGTGCAAATTATTTCAAAATTACCCAGAAACTTTGGAATATTATCATAAAAAGTTTAGATATATTTTGGTTGATGAATATCAAGATACAAACTTAGTGCAGTATTGGCTTGTTAAAAAGTTGGCTATGGTTCATCAAAATTTGTGTGTTGTTGGTGATGATGACCAGTCAATTTATGGTTGGCGTGGTGCTGATATTCGTAATATTTTGGGGTTTGAGGAGGATTTTGCTGGGGTAAAAGTTATTAAACTTGAGCAAAATTATCGTTCAACCAAAAATATTTTGGAGGCTGCAAATAATGTGGTTGCAAACAATATGGGCAGAAAATCTAAGCAGTTATGGACTCAAAAAGATGCTGGTGAATTAATTAGTATTTTGCAGGTGGATAATGAATATCGTGAAGCTGATACTATAATCCAGCTTATAAATCATCAGCAAAATAAAAATAATCGTGGGTTTAATGATTTTGCTGTTTTGTATAGAACAAACGCCCAATCTCGTGCTATTGAGGAGAAGATGATACAAAATTCTATTCCTTATAGACTTTTGGGAGGGGTAAGGTTTTATGAGCGTAAAGAAATTAAAGATTTGATTGCATATTTGAGGGTTATTTCAAATATTAAAGATGAGGTTGCTATTAAGAGAATTATTAATGTTCCAAAAAGAGGAATTGGTGCAACTACTGTAGAAAATATTTCGGCTTATGCTCTTGAGTTTGGAATGGATTTTTTTGAGGTTGCAAAGATTTGTAAGGAGATGGGTGTTCTTGGGAATGCTCCTGCTACAAAGGTTTTGGGCTTTGTATATATGATAGAAACTCTTAGAGATGTTGCAAAATCTAACGATGTAAAGTTAATTTTGGAAACTTTAATTCAACAAGTTGGTTACATTGAATATATTAACCTTGAATATAAAGATGAAGAGAAAGATAAACTTAAAGATAGGTTGGATAATATTTCAGAGTTAATTAATAAGACTGCTGGATATATGAAAAATACGGACGAGCCTTCATTAGATGGATTTTTGGAGGAAGTTGCGTTGGTGGCTGATGTTGATAATTATGACCAAGAGAGTAATTCTGTAGTTTTGATGACGCTTCATAGTGCCAAAGGTCTTGAGTTTCCTGTAGTTTTTATGCCGGGTGTTGAAGAAGGAATTTTCCCAAGTAATAGAAGTGTGCAGGATAATGATTTGGAGGAAGAACGTCGTCTGATGTATGTTGGGATTACTAGAGCTGAGGAGCAATTATACATTTTGCATACAAATGAGAGAACTCTTTATGGAAATAGGAAATCCGTTGAAGCTTCTAGGTTTATAAAAGAAATTCCTGAACATCTTACAAACTTGCAAAAATTAAATGTTCGTGAAAAAACAAAAACCTCATCTTACCAATCATCTCCCAAAAGACCTACTCCGTTTCAACAAAAATCTCCAATTGGAAAGCAAGTTGAGGTACAAAGTTTTGATGTTGGGGAGAAGATTAAGCATATGAAGTTTGGAGTTGGAATTATTGCAGAAGTTAGTGGGGAGAATGTTTCTATTAATTTTGAAAGTGGCGAAACTCGCAAGCTAAATACCAAGTTTGCACCACTAAAAAAGATTGCTAATTAAATAGTTTTGAAAAACTACCATTTATTTTGATTGTGGTAGTTTTTTTTGGGGGCTTTAAGTTAAATATTATAATAAAGTCGAAAAATAAAGACTTGAATATTTTATCAGTAATGTTATAATGAAATTATACTAAACCTCGAAAAAAGAGGAATAAGTTACCTTACAAAAAAATAGGAATTTTATGGAAAAGTTATGAAGGCTAAATGATGGGAAGTGTTACATATCAAAAAGGGAAAGTTACTTGTCTGAAACTAAGAATTTTCAAGTAAATATGAAGAATTCGCAAAAATTTATATCAAAAGGAGGGGCTACTAGGCAAATTAATTTGTCCTTATTTTTAGTAGCAAATTAAATTAATGAAAAACACTAAAACTTTAAGTAAGCAAATGAAGTTTACTATGAATATGATGATGGGCATTATATTAGTGTGCATAACATCTTTTCAAGTTGTAAAATTAGTAGTAGATACAAGAGCTAACAGTCTTACAATACTTCAAAAAAATACAAATTTAGCAACAACAACTTTTAATGGTTGGTTAGGTGAGAGAGCTGCTATTGTGGATACTCTTGCTCGTGATATTGCTATTGGGGAAACGTATAACAATTTGCCAGACCTAAAAAAATATTTGTCAGAGCAAGTTAAGGATAGACAATTTATTGATGCATTTTATTTTGGAACTCCAGATAATCAAATTGTGCATTCAGGAAATTGGACAGCTACTCCTGATTTTGATGTAACACAACGTATCTGGTGGCAAGGGGCATTGGAGACAGATGGGGCCTATGTAACTGATGTATATTCTTTTGATGCAATAACTGGTGAATTAGTTATTATTATTGCTCAAAAAGTTATAGTAAATTCTCGAGTTGTAGGGGTATTGGCGGCCAACGTTACTGTATCTACACTAGAAAATTTTGTTGAAGAATTGTCTGAAGGGGATAAGAGTAAAATTTTTATTGTTAATAATGATAACAATATATTAATTCACCCTGATACAAATGTAAACTCAACTATAGATAGTATTACACATATTTTGGAGTTAGGTCCAGAATATCAAAAAATGATTAATGCACAACCAGGAGAAGTAGTTAAGATTGAGGTAAAAAACTTTGGTGACACATACACTACTTATAATCAGATAGATGGGACAGGCTGGAAGATTGTGGCAAGCCAAGTAAATGACACGTGGTATAATATTTGGGTGCATGTAGCAACTAGTGTAATTATTGTGTGTATTGCACAACTAATTATAGGAATATTTATAAATATACTTGCAAAACGTATGTTTGACCCTATTCAACAAGTGTCTGAGTCACTTGGAGAGGTGGCAAAAGGAAATATGAAAGTTAACGTTAATCATATTCCAAGACAAAGTCAAGAAGTTGCATTTTTGGTGCAATCAACGGATACACTCTCTACAAATTTAGATGCATACATCAAAGAGATTGCAGATATTTTGGAGAATTACGCAGATGGTAATTTTACAAAGCTACCAACCATAAAATACCTTGGGGATTTTGAGAGAATTTATCATTCATTATTTAATATTTCAGATAGTCTAAAGGGAGTATTAGGTCATACGATTAATTCTTCTCATGAAGTTGATACGATATCTAGCCAATTGGCAGCTTCGGCAGAACAATTAGCAAATGTTACGACTGACCAAACTGTTTTGGTTGAAGAATTTAAACAAGCTACAACAGATGTTGCAGATAAGATTTTAGATGATATTGATCAAATTTCAAAAAGTTATGAAATCAATTTGGACATGGCTAAAAAAGCTGAAGATGGAAAAATCTTGGTTGTGGAAATGGTTGAGACTATGGAAAAAGTAACTAATTCTACACAACAAATTTCTGAGATTATTTCTTCGATTGATGATATTGCAACTCAAACCAATTTATTAGCCCTAAATGCAGCAATAGAAGCAGCAAGAGCTGGAGAAAGTGGAAAAGGTTTTGCGATTGTAGCAGGAGAAGTTCGTGAACTTTCTATTAAGACAACAGAAATTGTTAAGCAGATTTATGAGATGTTAAAAGTAAATGTGGATACTGTTTCTCAAAGTGAGCAAATTGTATCTCAAACGACAAATGCCCTTGATGAAATCGTTAAAACTACTGCTGAAGGTGCTGAAGTTTCTAAGGCAATCAAAGACCATGCACTAGACCAAAAACACGCGCTTGAAAATATCATTAAAGGTACAAATCGACTGGTTGATAGAGTTAGTCGTGTATCTGGTATTTCTGAAGAAAATTTGGCAGTGAGTCAAGAGCTTTCTGGGCAAGTTTCAGAATTACGTGAGCAAATTGATAAATTTACAATTTAATAATATATTGTTTAGTTCCTAGTCATAAAGGCTAGGGGCTTTTTATTGTATTTGTATACAAGTTTATGATAAAATTAACGAGTGTATAAAATGTACACAATAGATATTTTTATAATTTATGTCATATATTTACTTGAACATTTTGTACACAATGATATAATAATAGAGATTAGTTTGGGGTGATACTATATATGGAGAGGGGGAAAAGATTATTTAATATGAATATGTGAGAAATTGATTTGGGGGGGTTATCCCTCTTGTTGAGATACATATTTTTTTAGAGTTTAACAATATGACAAAATTAATTTATAGTTTAGAAAAGGGTTAACGTTAAAGGAGGAGTTTATGAAAAGGTTTCATAGTATTAGTTTGCGTCGTCAAACACGGGGTATGTTTAACATTTTGATGGCGACAATGCTAATTGTAACAACATTATTTCAAATTATTAATTTAACATTGAGTACTTCAAAGGGGAGTCTTGCACTGCTTGCCAAAAATACAAATTTGGTATCAACAAAATTTTCGGGGTGGATACAAGATAATTTGACAGTATTAGATACATTAAAAAGAGAAATTGTAATTAGCAAACGGTATAGCACCTTAAATTCATTAAAAACTTACTTAAATCTACAAAGTCAAGATAGAAAATATATTCAATCTATGTATTTTGCAGATGTAAATGGTAATGTTATTCATTCTGGAACTTGGACACCACCAGCAAATTTTGATGTAAAGACTCGTGATTGGTGGCAAGGAGCAATGAATTCCGATGGACCATATATTACAGATACTTACGCAGATTCAGAAACTGGGGACTTAGTAATAATAATGGCTGAGAAAGTGTATGATGGAAATAATCTTGTAGGGGTATTAGCTATAAATGTTGATATTTCATCATTACAAGGGTTTATTGCAGACTTATCATCAGAAACTAGAGTTTTTGTGCTGAATGAAGATAATAATATTTTAATTCACCCAAATGATACAATTCAAACAGATTATTATGAGCATAAAGTTCATGTTACAGAGCTTGAGCCAAAATACATTAATTTGATTAATGCTAATGAGGGAGATATCGTTAAGATTAGTCATAGTGAGTTAGGCAGAATTTATACTTCATACAACTATATTGAAGGAACAAATTGGAAAATTATAACGACTGAACCACATCAAATATTTAAACAAGTTTCAATCCATATATTTGCGAGTTTAATAATTATGTTGGTGGCCCAAGTAGTTACAACAATTACAACAAACAGATTTACAAAACGTTTATTAGGACCTGTAAAAGAAGTTTCTGTAATTTTGGATCAGATTTCTAAGGGGACACTCAAAGTAAACACATTAAATATTCCTGTTGAGAGTGAGGACCTTGCTCTTTTGGTATGTTCAGCAAACACATTATCAATCAACTTGCAAGATTATATTAATGAGATTGACACAATATTAGATGCATTTGCAAACGGAGATTTTACTCCAGAGCCAACCAAAGAATATTTTGGGGATTTTGAGAAAATCCATGACTCATTAGTGGAGATTTCTGGAGGATTAAAAAACTTGATTGGTTCTACAATTTATGCAGCAGAAGAAGTTGATGATGCGGCACAACTTTTGGCTTCATCAGCTATAAGCCTTGCAGACCTTACGATGGATAAACAGACATTAATTAAAGAATTTAGAGAAGTGGCATTGGCTGTTTCTGATAGGATTGATAGAGATATTGAAAGTGTGAATGTAAGTTCTTTGATTACAAAAGATATGACCAAAAAAGCAGCAGATGGAAAAGAATTAGTGCTTGAGATGGTTGATGCTATGCATGATATAACTCATTCTACACAACAGATTTCTTCTGTAATTACAGCAATTGATGAAATTGCAACTCAAACCAATTTATTAGCCCTAAATGCAGCAATAGAAGCCGCAAGAGCTGGGGAAAATGGAAAAGGATTTTCGATTGTAGCAGCAGAAGTTAGAGACCTTGCAACAAAGACCAGCGATATTGTAAAAGGCATTTATGATATGTTAAATCTGAATTATGATAGTGTACAAAAAGGGGAGAGAGTGGTTGAGGCTACAGCAACAGCACTAGAAACTATAGTTGAGTCAACAAGTGAGAGCGCACAACTTTCAGAAACTATACGTATGCACTCATTGGAGCAGAAAAAGTCTATTGATAAAATGGTAAATACAACAGGAAGATTAGTTGAGTCATTAGGAAATGTTTCTGGGATTTCGCAAGAGAATGTAGCAATTAGTGAGGAGTTAGCAGGCCAATCTGATGAGCTTCGAGATAGAGTAAGTAAGTTTAATATAGAATAGGAAATTTAAAAATAGGTTGTAAATTAAAAAGTTTACAACCTATTTTTTTGCAAATAGTTATTTTTGATGAGAGGGTGGAGGGGTTTACCCCTCCAAGGAACGCAGTTTCTTAACCATATAAAAACATATGATTTTAAAAAAGTTTACAGCCTATTTTTGGGTGTGATATACTAAAATAAAACTGAGGGGGTTAGTATGGTTAGCGAAAGACTAAAGTTTCTTAGAGAAAAGAAAGATTTAACTAAAAAGGATATGGCACAATATTTGGGTGTATCTGATAGAAAATATGGATTGTTGGAAAGTGGAAGCAACCATTTAAATGAGGAGCAAATTAGAAGTTTGGCAAAATATTTTGAGGTAAACGCTGACTATTTGTTGGGAATGAGTGATACTCCAAATCATGAACGCCAAATAGTTGACTCAACAAGAAATATTTTTTCAAATAGACAAGTAAAGGATACGTTGTTAAAGGCATTGTTATCGACAAAAGAAGCAAGGCTTGAGTTGTATAATGCGCTAAATGGTACAAGCTATACGATGGAAGATGAATTAATAGACATGACATTAGATGATGTAATATTTTTGCAAATTAAAAATGATGTGTCGTTTTTGATAGCGAATACACTAAATTTATATGAGCATCAATCTTCTTACAATCCAAATATGCCACTTAGAAATTTGTTTTATTATGTAAAACAGTTGGAACAACTTGTTAGAGGGAAAAATATGTTTAGTTCAAAATTAATAGAACTAGATACCCCGATTTTTGTTGAGCTATATAATGGCAAAAGGAAAAGACCAGAAGTATCAACAGTAAAATTGTCAGATGCATTTAAGGCAAAAGGAGAAAAGGGAGAAAATATTGGAGGATTGGAACTAACGGTAACAGTCTATAATATTAACAAAGGGTATAATCAAAATTTGATGAAGAGTTGTGAAATATTAGATGGATACTCATTTTTAGTAGATAGATTAAGACATTACGAAAGTAAAGGATATGATAAGGTAGAAGCAGTAAAAGGAGCTATTCATGATACTATTTCAGAAGATAAAATAGCAGAGTTTTTAAAGAAGAAAGGAAGTGAAGCAATGGAATTTATTTTGGCAGAGTATGACGCACTATCAGTACAAGAAGATTTTATTGCAGAAGGAATTGAGATTGGAAGAGAGCAAGGAAGAGAAGAAGGGAGAGAAGAAGGGATAGATATTGGAATAGAACGAGGTAAGCTTTTGGCAGCAAAAAATCTGCTGGATATACTTGATGATAAAACAATTGCTGAACGAATGGAGTTACCAATAGAAATAGTGGCTGAGATTAGAAAACAAAATAGCAAAATATAATAATTATATAGAAATAGGTTGTAAATTAAAAAGTTTACAGCCTATTTTTTGGTGTGATATACTAAAATAAAACAGAGGGGGTTAGTATGGTTAGCGAAAGACTAAAGTTTCTTAGAGAAAAGAAAGATTTAACTAAAAAGGATATGGCACAATATTTGGGTGTATCTGATAGAAAATATGGATTGTTGGAAAGTGGAAGCAACCATTTAAATGAGGAGCAAATTAGAAGTTTGGCAAAATATTTTGAGGTAAACGCTGATTATTTGTTGGGAATGAGTGATACTCCAAATTATGAACGCCAAATAGTTGACTCAACAAGAAATATTTTTTCAAATAGACAAGTAAAAGATACGTTGTTAAAGGCATTGTTATCGACAAAAGAAGCAAGGCTTGAGTTGTATAATGCGCTAAATGGTACAAGCTATACGATGGAAGATGAATTAATAGACATGACATTAGATGATGTAATATTTTTGCAAATTAAAAATGATGTGTCGTTTTTGATAGCGAATACACTAAATTTATATGAGCATCAATCTTCTTACAATCCAAATATGCCACTTAGAAATTTGTTTTATTATGTAAAACAGTTGGAGCAACTTGTTAGAGGGAAAAATATGTTTAGTTCAAAATTAATAGAACTAGATACCCCGATTTTTGTTGAGCTATATAATGGCAAAAGGCAAAGACCAGAAGTATCAACAGTAAAATTGTCAGATGCATTTAAGGCAAAAGGAGAAAAGGGAGAAAATATTGGAGGATTGGAACTAACGGTAACAGTCTATAATATTAACAAAGGGTATAATCAAAATTTGATGAAGAGTTGTGAAATATTAGATGGATACTCATTTTTGGTAGATAGATTAAGACATTACGAAAGTAAAGGATATGATAAAGTAGAAGCAGTAAAAGGAGCTATTCATGATACTATTTCAGAAGATAAAATAGCAGAGTTTTTAAAGAAGAAAGGAAGTGAAGCAATGGAATTTATTTTGGCAGAGTATGACGCACTATTAGTACAAGAAGATTTTATTGCAGAAGGAATTGAGATTGGAAGAGAGCAAGGAAGAGAAGAAGGAAGAGAAGAAGGGAAGGACATTGGGAGAGAAGAAATGAAACTTTCTATGATAAAAAACTTGCTGGATATACTTGATGATAGTAAAATTGCAGAAATAGCAGAGTTACCAATAGAAATAGTGGCTGAAATTAGAAAACAAAATAGCAAAATATAATCATTATATAGAAATAGGTTGTAAATTAAAAAGTTTACAACCTATTTTTTATGCAAAAATTAGAAAGAAAACTATGAAAGTAAAATTGCTTCTAGGTAACGTTTGAGATATAGAAATAGAAAACTAGATTTTGAAAAATCGTGGAGATATTAAAAATTTGTCAAGTTGCCATTTTTTTAGGTGGCTAGATAAATTTAATAATTTGGAAGCTTATTAAATTTATAAAATGACAGTTGAAGCACTGAAAAAACAAATTTCCAAATAGTTATGATTTGTTCGTATTATTGTATACAATACCTATTTAGCTTGCAAATCATATATATCTACTTGAATAATTTGTATACAATGATATAATTATAGAATAGGTGATAAATAGGATTTGATATAAATACTATTACTTATATTCAGAAAAGAGATATAGGCATATTTTTTTGGTATGGCTAGGAAGGATTTAGGGGTTATCTACATATCAGCAGTATGAAAGTTGCATTATATCGATTTTCAAAATATGATATTTCACACCACACACTTATAAAAAGGAGGAAGACTACTATAGGAATTAGTAGTTATGAAGGGAATATGGAGTATTCTAAAAAGGTTAGTTTGCGCCGTCAGACAAACAAAATGTTTAATATATTGATGGCATGTGTATTAATTGTAACAACAACATTACAAATTGGGACTTCTGTGTACAATAGACATGAGAATGCACTTGGTTTATTATCAAAAAATACTCAATTAGTAGCAACAAAGTTTTCGGGCTGGGTAAATGAAAGTTTGGCAGTCCTAGATACTATTAGCCGAGAAATCATCATTGGTAATAGGTATGATGATTTGGAGGAACTAAAGAAATATTTATCTTTACAGGTACAAAATAGAGAATATATTGAGTCTATGTATTTTGCAGATGCAAGAGGAACAGTGGTTCATTCTGGGGCTTGGACTCCTCCTTCGGGATTTGATGTATCAACTCGTGATTGGTGGATAGGAGCAATGAATAGTGTTGGGCAACATGTTACAGATACGTATTCAGACTCGGTAACAGGAAACTTAGTAATTATTATGTCGCAAAAAGTTTATATTGGGTTAGAGTGTGTTGGAGTATTAGCGATTAATGTTGGTATTTCATCATTAGAAAGTTTTGTATCAGATTTATCATATGGAGATAATACAAAAGTTTGTGTTATAAATGAGCAAAATAATGTACTAATTCACCCAGACCCTGCAGTACAAACAGATTTTTATGAAGAAAAAGTTCATATTACAGCACTTGGAGAAGATTATAGCAAATTAATGGAAAAAAGAGAGGGAGAAGTAATTACAATTACCCACCCCGACTTAGGAAGAACGTTTACTTCTTATAATTATATTGATGGAACTAATTGGAAAATTGTTGCATCAGAAACTTCAAATGTATTTAACGAAGTTTTACTTCATATTGGGTTAAGTTTAGTAATGATGGTTACTGTTCAGCTAATTACAAGCTACATAACAGATAGGTTTACACGCAGATTATTAGAGCCAGTAAAAATAGTTTCGCAAACATTAAATAATATTGCAGAAGGAAAGTTACAAATTGATATTTTAGATGGAATTAGTGTTGAGAGTGAGGACGTTGATATTTTAATAACATCAGCAAATTTATTATCAACAAATCTAAAAGATTATATGAAAGAAATTAGTTATATTTTGTCACAATTTTCGGTCGGAGATTTTACACCAACTCCAACAAAAGATTATCATGGGGATTTTATTATAATTCATGACTCATTGATGGTAATTTCTGAAGGTCTAACAAATTTGGTGGGAGCAACAGTGTATGCAGCAGAAGAGGTTGATACAGCAGCCCAACAATTATCATCATCAGCGATATATCTTGCAGATTTAACTATGAAGCA
>LNZR01000007.1 GCA_002007365.1 Epulopiscium sp. Nele67-Bin005
AAAAGAATTGTTAAAAAGTGATAATGTTTGCGTGCCTTGCTTATGAACTAAGTATACTACAAATAAAAAGTGAATGCAAGCGTTTGTGTAATATGTAACATTGGTGAAATATATGTAACAATTGAAATACTGGTGTCACATTTTAGGGGATACGCATAGTAGTTGTGGGTATTGATAATTAGGAATTGAAAAGAGGATTTGTCTTCTGAAATTGAAAAAGGATTTTGGCAATAAAAAAGTACTTCCTACTATATAAATAGAAAGTACTTTGCTCTATGCTAGACTCTGGATAATGTTTTCATCTTCTATTAAACAATCTTCTTGGGTTGCTAAAGCTCGCCATCTTATGTAGCCATTAATTGCATTTAGTAGGTAAACAAACCACATTGCCATCATTTGTAGAGCTTGTATATTTGTAGGGTCATTTTGGTATACAAAAAACCACATTAACACGCTAACTACATTAACTGCAATCCATAACACCCACTGTTCAACAAACATTGCAAGCATTAAAAGTTGTGCTATAACTGAAAGTGTTGTTGATGTTGAGTCTAAAAATGGACTCTCCCCTCCTAGAGAATTCAAAAATAAACCATAAGTAGCAATTACACAACTGCTTATAATAAATAGCATAATTTGTTGTTTTTTAGTAAGTGTTTTTGCATTTACTTCTCCAGATTTATTCATATTTTTCTTCCATATGAAGTAACCGAATAAGTTAATTGGCAAGTAGTAAAATAAATTGAGCATTACTTCACCATAAAATTGTTGTTGCCAAGAAATCAAAATGTACAAACTTACTTGGATTGTCCCAAACAAAAAGTTAATAATTTTACCTCTAGCTACAAGTAATACGCACAAAACTCCAGATAATGAGCAAATTGCTCCAAGTATTGAAAAATCATTGATACTAAGTAAGATATTTATTCCTAATATTAGAACAAATAATCCTACATCAACTATTAAACCTTTATCACGCATAGTTTAACCCTCCCCTTTTACAGCTGTCTTTACATCTGCAAATACATAATAACAATTTTTGGGAAGAGTGTCAACTATAAAATGGAATTAATTTAACTTTTGTTTAAAAATTTTGTTAGGATTATAATTCGTACAGAAAATTTTTATCGTGAAGTATTTGTTTAATTTTATCAAATTCAGCTTCATTTTTACATTTAATAGTGTGACAATGAATGCCGTCGGTTAAAGTAGCCAATGGTGCAGTTTTGCTTTCTTGCAAATTTTTAATAAAATCTTTTACATCTCTTCGTGAAGAAATATGTAAATCTCCATTTAAGTGTCCATAAACCCCATGTTCAACACTCACGCTAGTAACGATAATACCTTCATCAACAAAACAATTTAGCTCATCTTCAATTTCATTTTCGGTATGTTTGCAAACGATAGCTCGTGTAATATAGTTGGTGGGTTCGCTAAAAAATATATAGCCTTTTGGAGTTGAAACTATTGGTAATCCACTGGCTCTAAGTAGAGCGATATCCCCAACGATAATTTGGCGACTGACATTTAGTTTTTTTGCCAAGTTACCACCACTTATTGCACCGTCTGCTTCGTTTAATAGTGTAATTATTAATTCTCTTCTATCTGGTCCTGTCATAAAAAACCTCCATTAATGTTAAGATAATTAAGTTTAACATTAATGGAGGCAGTTTGTATATATTGATTAAAAATTTTTAAATATAAAGTACGAGCCTATAAAAATACATATTACTGATGAAAATGTGATATAAATATACCCTAAAGGATTTTGTTCCCAAGGGAGAGGCACGTTCATTCCAAAGAAACTAAAAATCATTGTTGGAAGGGCTAATATTATTGTAATAGAAGTTAATGTTTGCATAACAGTATTTAAATTATTTGAAATAACTGAAGAGAAGGCATCTCTAGTTTCACTTAAAATATTACTATAAACACTGGCCATTTCCATTGCTTGTTTATTTTCGATAATAACATCTTCGAGTAATTCTCTATCCTCTTTGTATTGCTTGATTTTCTCCATACGCATCATTTTTTCAAGGACAATCTCATTAGCTCGAAGTGCTGTTGTAAAGTAAACTAAACTTTTCTCAAGTTCTAGCAAATACAATAAATCTTTGTTATTCATATTTTCACGAAGTTGCTGTTCAACTTTATTACTAACTCTATCTATGTATCTCAAATAGTGCAAGTAATAAGATGCATTTTTATATAGAAGTTGGAGAATAAAACGTGTTTTTTTATAGGTGAAAAATGTTTTAACTTGATTTGTTAAGAAATCTTTAAGTAAATCTACTTCTCTTAAACAAACTGTAATAATAAAGTGTTCTGATAAAATTATTCCTAGGGGTATAGTTACAAATTCATGAACCCCCTCACTATCCTTAACAGCAACATCAACAACGATAACAGTATGCTTATCTTCAACTTCGATATGAGCTTTTTCTTCTTCGTCAAGTGCCAAGATTAGGGCAGGTTCTTCGATATTACACATTTGAGATAGATTTTTAATTTCTTCATCAGTGGGTTTGATAACATTTATCCAACAACCTTCTTCAAATTTGTTGATTTTAATTAAATGGGTTTTATTTGATTTATAAATATTAACCATATTATGCACCTTTTCTTTGTTAGACTTTAATCAAAAATTATATTTCTTAAGTAATGAGGTTTTCTTTTAGTTTAATTGAAGTAAGTGTTTTTCGTCAAGTTATTATTGTGTTAATTATGTTTTAACAAATCTCTTTAATAAGGAAGTAAAAAATATTTTTATTTTATGTGTATAAAAAATATTTTTGATGTCAACACTCTAATAACTAATTTTAAAAAGGAGATTTTTAATGAATAATTTTGGTGCTGTATTGGGGTTTGCTCTAGGTTTAGGGTTTATCTTAAGTGCAATAATTTTGGGTGGAGGAAATGTTGGATTATTTTATAACATACCTTCTATTATGATTGTTTTTGGAGGGATATTTTCTGTTCTTTTAATTTCATATCCGATTGTGCAAGTTTTTAATAATTTTAAGGTGGCAAGATTAACTTTAACTGCGTCACCTCATGATAATGCTGAAATCGTTGATAATATTATTAATTTAACGCAAACAGCAAGAAGAGATGGACTTTTGGTTTTGGAGCAAGTTGCAAATTCTGTGGAAGACCCTTTTTTAAAGAAGGGGATATATCTTGTAGTTGATGGAGTTGATGCTGAGCAAGTTCGTGAAATATTGGAGCTTGATTTATTATTACTAGAAAAACGTCATCAAAAAACCCAGAAGTTTTGGGAGAATATTTCAGATTTAGCGCCTGCTTGGGGTATGATTGGGACGTTGGTTGGTCTTATAAATATGTTGGCTGAACTCAATGACCCATCTGCAATTGGACCTCAAATGTCGGTTGCTTTAGTTACAACTTTTTATGGTGTTTTTGTTGCAAATTATATAGCTACTCCGATTGTAATTAGTTTGCGAAATCAAACCGATGATGAAATTTTGATAAAGCAAATGATTATAGAAGGGATAGTATCTATACAAGTTGGTGAAAATCCGTATGTTACAGAAGCTAAGTTAAAGACGTTTTTAACTCCTGTACCTACTGAAAATGCTAAGTTTCAACAGGAAAATTAAAACCGATATATAAAAAATATATCGGTAAAATTGTTATTGGACTGGCACAAAAATTGTGTGACCTGCATAAATAATATTGGGATTATCTATATTTTCATTAATTTCAATTAAAAATTCTACGCTAGTATTGTATTTTGTAGCAATTTTTTTAAGTGTGTCACCATACTGAATAATATAGCTTGATGTATGAGGTGTATATTCTGGAATGACAGGAGTAGGTTCTTCAATGTAATTGATTAACATAGGTTCGTTATTATAAGTGTGTTCGATTGTTTGAATACGCCCAGATACTTCAATTCCTTCTGTTCCTCTTGTTGTTAGATAATTAATTACACTTTCATCAGTAGCAGAAAAGTCGTTAACTACAGCTTTATCAGCAAATAATTCATATCCATCACCACCAGCTTTAATAAAGTCATTTGTAGCTAAGATATATGTTTTTGTGCTTTCTAATGCAGAACCATTATCCATAGTTACGCTAGCAACTCGTTGTCCTGCTGGTTGTGTTGGGTCAAAAATAACATTCATTCCTGCGATATGTGGAAATCCACCTTTTGCTTCTGGATAACTATCAAGACCAATTTCTAAGGCTTCTAAAATTTCGTGACCTAGAACTTCGATAGTCATAGTGTAGTTTCCAAATGGTAAAACTTCAATTATTTTAGCTTTGGTAATGTCTCCAATATCAATTGAAGCTCGGATATTTCCACCATTAGATAATACAACATCAGCGCCAGTTTCAGCTAAAATAGCGTTTGTAATAAGGTTTCCGAGGTTTGTTTCTCCGGTTCTAACATCGTTACGTTCACCATCGAGAAATACATTTGTATAAGCTACAATTTCACTAGTTAATACATCAAATTCGGCGTTGATTTCTTCAAGTACAGATAAGATTTTTGGATCTTGCTCAAGGAGCATACCTTCTTCTTTTGTAATAAGGCTTGGTCTGATTTCAAATTCACCATTTGATAAAACATCAACCTCAACGATACCAATGTTTTCAGTGTATTCACCAGCTTGAACGATGTAAGTGTCATTTACAAAATAACCTTCAGGTAATTCGGTGTGGCTGTGACCATCTACAATAAGGTCGATACCATAAACTTGTTCAGCGACATTAACACTAGTATAATCGCCTTCCATTCCTAAATGTGCTAGAGCGATAATAAAATCAACCTGCCCGTCTAGTTCGTCAACCATTTGTTGAGCTGTAGCTACTGGGTCTTGAAATGTAATATGTGCAACGTTTAGAGGGCTAGTTTTGTAGGCTGTTTCTGGAGTTGCCAACCCAAAAATACCAACTTTTTGCCCAGAAACTTCTTTAATAGTGTAAGCATTAAAAAGTTGTTCGTTAGTATTATTGTCAAGGACGTTTCCTGCAACCATTGGGAAGTTTAGCATATCTTCGATTTCAAGAAGGCGTTCAACTCCATAATTAAATTCATGATTTCCAGGAACAGTTGCATCTAAACCAAGTGCATTTACTATCTTTACGATACTTTCGCCTTTGCTAATTGTAGCAATTGGTTGACCATGAAAAGTATCTCCAGCATCTAAAGCAAGAACTTTATTTTCACCCCATTCTTCCTTTAGTTGATTTAGTTTTGTAGAGATGCGAGCAACTCCCATACCTGCATAGTCATCTTCTTCGATACGTGCGTGCATATCGTTTATGTGTAAAATTACAAAGCTATCTTCAACTGTTGTATCAGCGTAAACAGTGTGATTTAGCCCAAAAATTGTTGTTGCGAGCGTTAAAATTGCAAAATGTTTTTTGAAAAAGTGCATAAATCTTACCCCCTAAGTATTGTTTTACAAATAATATACTTTAGGATAATAAAATAGTCTATATATATAACCTAAATTTTACCTAAGTTTTACCTAACCTTAATAGTTTTTAATATGGTTTTTACATCAAGGAGGGACTCTTATGAAGTATGATATTATCATTGTCGGAGCAGGGCCTGCAGGGATTTTTACTGCGCTAGAACTACTAAAAAATAATTCTCAAAAAAAGATTGCAATTATAGAGATGGGAAAGCCGATTAATAAGCGATTTTGCCCAAAAGCTAAGACTAAAAAATGTACAAATTGCAAGCCTCATTGCCATATTACAACTGGATTTGCAGGAGCAGGAGCATTTTCTGATGGAAAACTTTCTTTAAGTCCAGAAGTTGGTGGAGATTTGCCAGAGCTTATTGGGTATGATTTTACTAAGGAACTTATTGATTATACTGATAAAATTTATCTTGAATTTGGGGCTGATACTAAGGTTGAAGGCGTTGAGAATACTGATAAAATTAAAGAAATTCGTCGTAAGGCTATTGAGGCAAATTTAAAATTAGTGGATTGTCCAATTAGACATTTAGGCACTGAAAAAACTCAGGAAATTTACTTTAAAATTCAGCAATATCTTTTGGAAAATGGTGTTGAAATTTTATTTGAAACTTTTGTAGATGATTTAATTATAGAAAATCAAAAAATTAAAGGTGTGGTAATTTTTGCATCTAACCATGAAATATTACAATTAAAAAGTGAGCGTGTAATTGTAGCTACTGGTCGCAAAGGGGCTGACTGGCTTAAAGTTATGTGTGAGGGTCATGGGATTAACCACCGTACTGGCACTGTAGATATTGGGGTGCGTGTTGAGGTTAGAAATGAAGTTATGGAAGAGGTTAATAACGTTCTTTATGAGTCAAAACTTATTGGGTATCCAGAGCCTTTTAAAAATAAAGTGCGTACATTTTGCCAAAATCCAGGTGGGTTTGTTAGTCAGGAAAATTATGATAATGACTTGGCAATAGTAAATGGACACTCGTATAAAGATACAAAATCTCAAAATACAAACTTGGCTATATTGTGTTCGCATAATTTTTCAGAGCCATTTAATCAGCCTATTGAATATGGAAAAAAGGTGGCTGAACTTGTAAATATGTTGGGGTCTGGCCAGATTTTGGTACAAAGATATGGAGATATTTTAGAAGGAAAACGTACTTGGCAAGAAGAGCTTGACCGTTCAAACGTACGACCAACTTTGCCAGATGCTGTAGCTGGAGATTTAACTTCGGCAATGAGTTACCGTACAATATTAAATATTATAAATTTTATTAAATCTCTAAATACAGTAGTTCCAGGGTTTGCAAGCTATGAAACTTTACTTTATGGACCAGAGATTAAATTTTATGGAAATAAAGTTAACCTTGATATAGATTTTAATACTAATATAGAAGGATTACATTGTTTAGGGGACTCGAGTGGTTGGACTCGTGGTTTGATGATGGCATCTCTTATGGGAGTTTTGATGGCAAGAAAACTTTTATAATAAACGAATAAAAAACTTATATGGAGGTTCATATAAGTTTTTTTGAATAATTTGTTTAGAAGATTTGTTTGTTGGCAATACTTAAGAAAATAATTAATACATTGGGCCAGCTTTTTTGTTTCCAGTTTTTGCCTTACCTTGAATTTCTGGTACTGGTGGCACATCATTTTTGTGATAATGATCACGTGCATCGTGTTCAGCATTATGATTTGCATCAGAGTGGTGGTGGTTCATACCTTTTTTAGCCATAGTTTGAGTTCTCCTTTCTTTGAATGAGTTGTTGAAAAGTTAAAATAGAGGGTGTTGGAGTTCTCTATAAAAACTATTTGTGCAACAACTTATAAAGGTAGGATTTACTTTATAAACTAATTTAATACATGGGATAATAAATAGTATGTGCTAAGTTTTGGAAAGAGAAATAATTGTGTTCAAGTTATTGTAAAAAATTAGGATATAGTTGATATAAAAAAGCTATTTTTCTAAAATTATATATAAAAAATAGACCTATTTTTTGGTCTAAAATATATTTTTGTAATATTATTTTATTTTAATGTGCGAACAACCTTCGTTTTTGAGTAAGTTTTCATATAATATTAGTAATTCGTAAACTTACTTTAGGAGGTGCATCGTATGAATAAGCTTAAACTTACATTCACATTATTCATACTTTACATGTTAATCGGCTTAACATTAATGATTATTCCACTATTTCAATATGACGCAACTTCCCCAGCTCATATTATTAGCATATGTTTAGGTTTTTTAATTTTTATATCAATATTATTTGGGACTATTGCGTACTATAACCATTATAAACAAATGAGTATTTTGATGCCTACACAAGCTCCTCTTGCGAAATGGAGTTTTACACCAGAAAAATATCAAATTTTACAAGATAAATTTTTACAAGAATATAGAAATTTAATAGTGTTAAATTTATTGGTATGTGCATTGTGTTGGGTTTTAGGAATTGGAATTTTATTTTCATCAGTTACTCATAAAGTGTTGATTTGTCTGTTAATTTGCGGGTTTTCACTAGTAATTTGTTTAGCATTAAATTATAAGCTTTCGCAGTATTATGATGTATTATTATCTCAAAAGTTAGATGTAGTTTTTACGCCAAATTTTGTTTATTACAGAGAGAATATTTATGGATTTTATTATTCTATATATACATTAAGTGAAGTTTATGTAGCTTATAGTACAGAGCCAACACTAAATTTTTCATATTGTAGTTGCCCAGATTTATATACACCAAATTTTATGTTATCGCTTCCAATTCCAGAGGGTCACATGGAAGAGGCAATTAAACTCGCTGAACATTATAATCAGCTAATTAATATTTATTCTGATACTCATGAAGCACTGTATTTTCATAAATAAAATTTATGTCTATTTTAAGGAGAAAAACTTTAAAAACTTTGTCTACTTTTAAGCTAGATAAGGTTTTTTTAGTATATCGCTTGCAATTATGGCGTTTTTTCCTTAGAATGTTAAGAGGTTAACGTTTGACCTGATATTAAAAAAGGAGAATTTTAATGAATAATCAATTAGTACAAGAACTGATGCAATTTATAAGCGCCAGTCCAACAATGTTTCATGCAACGCATACTTTGGTGGACAATTTAGAGTCTAACGGATTTAGTAGACTTTTTTTAACAGATAGTTGGGAGATTGAAAAAGGTGGAAAGTATTATGCTCACATCAATAATTCTTCAATTATTGCGTTTATTGTCAACAGTTGTGATATAGAAAAAGAAGGCTTTCGCCTTGTAGGAACACATACCGATGTACCTTCATTTAAGGTAAAAGCTAAAGCCCAGATGCAAAATGATGGATACGTTAAGTTAAACACAGAAATTTATGGAGGTCCAATTTTAAACAGTTGGTTTGATAGACCATTGTCACTTGCTGGACGTGCTGTAATTAAGGATAATGATATTTTAAATCCAAAGCAACTTTTGGTGGATTTTAAAAAGCCTATTTTAGTTATTCCAAACTTAGCAATTCACATGGATAGAGAGATTAATAAAGGTAAAAAAATTAATCCTCAAAAGGAAACTCTTCCTATTTTATGTTATGCAGAAAAACATTTGGAGACTGATTTATTATTAGAGGAGATTTCTAAAAATTTAGATGTATCTATTGAGGATATTTTGGGATTTGATTTATTTTTGTATCCAGTTGAAGAACCCATGTTAGTTGGAATTAAGGAGCAATTTATTTCTGCAGCAAGACTTGATAATTTATCAATGACTTATAGTGGGTTATATGGACTTTTAAATAGTAAGTCTGATAAAGGAATTTCAGTGCTTGTATGCTATGATAATGAAGAGGTTGGAAGCCGAACTCGACAAGGAGCAAACGCACCATTTTTAAGGCATACACTTGAGAGAATTATTAATTCTTTAGGCAAAGACAGAGATGCATTTTTTAGAAGTTTGGCAAATTCGTTTATGATTTCAGCCGATGTTGCTCATTTGATACACCCAAATTATACAGAAAAATCTGACCCAACAAATAAAGTTTTAGCTGGAAAAGGTCCTGCAATTAAAGTAAGTGCAAGTTATAGTTATACAACGGATAGTGATTCATTTGCAGTGTTTGCAGGATTATGTGAGGCGAATAATATTCCTTATCAAACATTTTTTAATCGTTCAGATGAAAGAGGGGGTTCTACAATTGGACCAATTGCTACTTCTCAGTTAGGTATGCGTTGTGTAGATGTTGGAACACCTATGCTTGCTATGCATTCGGCTCGTGAACTTATGACTTGTGAAGATTTTATTTATACGTGTGAGGCATTAAAAGCTTTTTACAATTTATAACAAATTTGATTTAAATTTATAAAATTTCTGATATAATAGAGTAAAACAATGAAAGGGTGAACTCTATGAAAAAAGTGCTTGTATGTATTACTATTCAACAAAATAGTAAACGACTTATGGATAAGGGGAAAGAGGTTGCAACAGAATTTGGGGCTGAACTTCATGTTTTGCATATCAGAATGGGAGCTACAATTTTTGATACTCCAACTAGTCATCAACTTTTTGAGGAATTATTTGCTTATGGTTCAGAAATTGGTGGTGAAGTTCACTTTTTGTGTAGCTCAAATGTAACAAAAACTATAT
The DNA here is from genome assembly GCA_002007365.1 of Epulopiscium sp. Nele67-Bin005. Taxonomy (GTDB): domain Bacteria; phylum Bacillota; class Clostridia; order Lachnospirales; family Cellulosilyticaceae; genus Epulopiscium_D. Next base: position 10,074 of record LNZR01000007.1, read on the forward strand.
CAGATTTTATAAAAGAGAATAAAATTTCTCATCTAGTGGTAGGTAGCACATCTCAAAATGCTTCAACTGTATTAGAGGAGTTGCAAAGAAAAATTAAATCATTAGATGAAATTATTGTTGTAGAACGTGCAAAAGTTTAGATAATTGAAATGGGTTGTTGACATAAGGTTTGTCTAACAACTCATTTAATTGTTTAAACGACAAATTTTTTGTTATTTTAAGAAAGATTTTGTGGTATAATAAAAATTATAGAGTATTATCTAACAGGAGTTAAAATATGGAAACTTTAATTATTTCTGGCAATGCTGATTTATCAACGGCTTGCGAAATTTTAAATAATGGTGGCATTGTAGCTACGCCAACCGAAACGGTGTATGGACTAGCAGGTAATGCGCTAAATTCTGATGCTATAAACAAAATTTTTAGGGCAAAAGGTCGTCCAAACGATAACCCATTAATAGTACATATTGCTTCTTTAGAGATGCTTTATACACTAGTTGAGGAAGTTTCAGATGATGCCCAAATGTTAATTGATAATTTTTGGCCAGGGCCTCTAACAATAATTTTTGATGCAAAGCCAAACGTTGTTTCTTCAAATGTTCAGGCTGGGTTGTCAACCATTGCGATAAGATTTCCTGCTAATGAAATTATGCAAAAATTAATTGAAAAATGTGGATTTCCTTTGGCTGCTCCAAGTGCAAATTTATCCGGGAAGCCAAGTCCTACAGATGTAAAACACGTTATTTGTGATTTGAATGGAAAAGTTGAGGCAATTATTGATGGAGGAAGCTGTAATGTTGGAGTGGAGTCTACTGTTGTTGATGCAACTAAAAATCCAGTAAAAATAGTTCGTTCTGGGGGAGTAACTGAAACTATGCTTAAAAAAATCGTTTCCAACATTGAGAATAAAGAAATGAATAGTACAAGTTTAGATATAAAACCAATTTCTCCAGGAATGAAATATAAACACTATTCTCCAAATGCAGATTTGACTATAGTGCAAGGTTTGCCAGAAGAAATAATTTTTACTATAAATAAGTTGATTTATTCACATCAAAATTTGGATAAGGTAGGAGTTTTACTCCCAGAAGAATTTTTGAGTAATTTTACCAAAGTTAAGACTTTTAATTTGGGCAGTATGGAGAATTTGGAACAAGTTGCACAAAATTTATTTGCAAAACTTAGAGAACTTGATGAGCATCAGATGGAATTTGTTTACACAATAGCTTTTCCAGCTCAAGAAATTGGAGTAGCTATTATGAATAGGCTAGAAAAGGCATCAGGAAAAAGTATTATTAAGGGATTTTTAGAATAAGATAATGGATAAGGAGTATTAAAAATGATTGGTATTGGTTCAGACCATGGAGGATTTTTATTAAAGCAAGAAATTATTGCCCACCTTGAAAATAAAGGGATTGTAGTAAAGGACTTTGGTTGTTATAATCAAGAGGCTGTGGATTATCCAGAGTATGGGCAAGCTGTAGCAAAGGCTGTGCAATCTGGTGAATGTGAAAGTGGGATTGTTGTTTGTGGAACAGGGATTGGAATTTCGATTGCAGCAAATAAAGTTAAGGGTATTCGTTGCGCATTAGTTCATGATTGTTTTTCTGCAAAAGCTACTAAAGAACATAATAATTCTAATATGTTAGCGTTAGGAGCAAGAGTTATTGGGCCTGGGCTTGCATTGGAAATTGTGGATATCTTTTTGAGTACTCCATTTTCAAATGAGGAGCGTCACCAAAATAGAATTAATCAAATAGAAGAAAATTAATTAGATTACGTTGGAGGTATTTTTATGAGCAAAGTATTTATTATAGACCACCCACTTATTCAACACAAAATTTCTCATCTAAGAGCGCAAACTACTGGTGCTAAAGAGGTTAGAGAGTTGACAAGAGAAATTTCTCAACTTATGTGTTATGAGGCAACTAGAAATGTGGCTCTTGAAGATTTTATAGTTGAAACGCCACTAGGACCTACAACAGGTAAGCGCATGGCAGGAAAAAGTATTAGTATTGTACCGATTTTAAGAGCTGGTCTTGGTATGGTTGATGGAATTTTGGACCTTGTACCAACAGCAAAAGTTGGTCATATCGGTTTGTATCGTGACCCAGAAACGTTGCAACCAGTTGAATATTATTGCAAATTGCCAGAAGGAATTAACGAAAGAAGTTTATATGTGCTAGACCCGATGTTGGCTACGGGTGGTTCTGCAGTTGCTGCGATAGATTTTTTAAAGGAAAAAGGTGCGAAAAAAATCAATTTTGTTTGTCTAATTGCTGCTCCTGAAGGGCTTGATAAACTTCAAAAAGCTCACCCAGATATCAATATTTACATTGCATCACTTGATGAAAAAATTGATGAGAATGGTTATATCGTGCCAGGCCCTGGAGATGCTGGGGATAGATTATTCGGCACAAAATAATACATTTATTTTACAAACTTTTACACTTAGTGTATAATGAACAAGTAAATACTTTTAAATTATCGCTAAGTGTTTTTGATACTTACAAAATTTTTTTGCTAAATTTTACTTAAAGGAGATTGCATATGCGCCCATCTTGGTCTGAATATTTTATGGAAATTGCACATTTAGTTAAAACTCGTTCAACGTGTATGCGTAGGCAAGTTGGGGCTGTTGTTGTAAAAGATAAACAAATTTTATCAACAGGGTATAATGGAGCGCCAACAAATTGTAGACATTGTACAGAGATTGGTTGTTTGCGTGCAAAATTAAATATTCCTTCTGGAGAAAGACATGAGCTTTGTAGGGCCCTACATGCAGAGCAAAACGCTATAGTTCAGGCGGCTCACCATGGAATAAGTTTACAAAATGCAACAATATATGTAACGGCTCAACCATGTAGCCTGTGCGCTAAAGTCATTATAAATGCTGGGATTGGCCATATTATTTATGAGGGGGATTACCCAGATGAACTTTCTCTTGAGTTGCTTAACGAGGCTGGAATTAAGCTTGAAAAATTTTCCGTACGTATGGATTAAATCTTTTCGGTGTATATTAGTATCAGGTGCTATATAAATTTACATATCTTGAAGGAGATGAGATATTTATGAGTTTACTAAACTTGTATGTAATTGCTTTTATTATGTCTTTTGTAATTGCCTATTGTATGACTCCTGTTTCTAAAAAAATTGCCTTCAAAGTTGGAGCAGTGGCCCAGCCTAGAAAGCGCGATATGCATAGCGAGCCAATACCTAGAATGGGGGGAATTGCTATTGTATCAGGGGTTATGATTACGTTATTACTATTATACCCAAACATTACCACACTTGATACAACACAAACTTTTGGAATTATAGCAGGGGGATTAATTATTTTTATACTAGGAGTTTGTGATGATATTTTTGAACTAGGGTCAAAGTTAAAGTTAACAATTCAAATTATCGCCTCATTAGTAGTAGCATTAAGTGGTGTACAAATTGAATTTATCGGCATTCCATTTTTTGATGAAATTGGATTATTAGACACCTTAACTGTTCCGGTAACAGTTATTTGGATTGTGGGAGTAACAAATGCCGTTAACTTAATTGATGGTTTAGATGGATTGGCAGCAGGTGTTTCCTCAATAGCATCAATTTGCCTAATGATATTATCAATCAACAGTGGCTACCCGATAGCCGTATTTTTGACTGCAACTTTAGCAGGAGCTTGCCTTGGATTTTTACCATATAATTTTAATCCAGCCTCAATTTTTATGGGGGATACAGGTTCTACATTTTTAGGATTTATGTTAGCAGTAACTTCAATTTTAGGGTTACTAAAAACTTATACACTAGGAACAATTTTTGTTGCAATCTTAATTTTAGGATTACCAATTTTTGATACAGCATTTGCAATTATTAGACGTTTTTTAGCTGGAAAACCAATAATGTCACCAGATAGAGGACACTTGCACCACCGTTTAGTTGACCGTGGATACACTCACAAGCACGCAGTTGTAACGCTATATGGAGTAAGTGGAATTTTTGGATTATCAGCAATTGCATTTGTAAAACACGATATTCGTTTTGTAATAGCAGTATTTATTTTGATGGGGATATTACTATATTTCAATACAAAAATTATGACCCCAGTAAATCAAGATAACAACTCTTCAGATTCAAATTAAAGTTCGTATTAAAACTACGAGCTTTTTTTCTATGATAAATACATATATAATAAAGAAGAAACTTATTCAAGTACAAAGGAGAATTTTATTATGCCATCAATTTTAACTCACTATTTATTTGGACTAGACGCAACAAATAATATTAAAAACTTAGAAATTTACCAATCAATCAAAAAATACCGTCACATATATTTTTTTGGACTTCAAGGACCTGACCCAATGTATTATCATGCACCACTCAAAAAAGAAAATTACTATGATATTGCATACACATTACACAATAAAAATACAGGAAACTTTATAAAAAGTCTATTAGAATTTTATACTACCTTAGATAAAAGTTCGCAAATGGCTCAATGCTGTTTAGCTTATATTTGTGGATTTATTGGGCATTATGTATTAGATTTCTCAACTCACCCGTACATTTATTATATAGGTGGAAATTATGATAAAAACGATCCAAAAACAGATATTTATATGGGATTACATAATAGAATTGAACTTGCAATAGATAGCATACTTATTCAAGAAAAATATAAAGTTCCATCTCATCTTTTTAAAATTCATAAACATATTTTGAAGCTAGATAGCCTACCACCTTGCGTTTTGGATATGTTCAAATATAGTATGAAAATGGTATTTGACATTGAAGAAGGGGATAAAATCCTTGATAATTCATATAAATCTATGAAACTATATTACAAATTAACATTTGATAGACTAGGGTTTAAAAAGAAACTTTACTCGGTAGCTTCACCATGTTTTTCAATTAGACTAGCTTCACAAATGCGCACATTATCATATTATGAGTGTGAGAAAGAATATATAGATTATTTAAATCTTAACAAATCTGTATGGTTTCACCCAGTAACAGGCACGCTACATACGCATAGCTTTTATGATTTAATGAAAGATGGTCATAAGGTAATGACGCAGTTGATGGCAGATTTAGATGACTTTAATAAAGGACAACTTTCATTTTGGGAAATGGCAGATAAAATCCCAGACCTCTCATATTGTACAGCCCTTCCAGAATGCAAAAATCAAGAAATGAGTTATTTTAAAATTATATCAGAAGCGTAAAATATTATAGCGATTTAAATTATATACATTCATAGTGAAAGATTAATCATAAGCAACAAATTTTTCTAATATTTAATAGAAGTAGTATTAATTTTGCTAGTCCTTATATCAGATGTAAATAAATACTTTAGAAATATTTTTTGTTATCACTATAACAATGTAATAATTTTTAGACACTATAGAAGATAAATTTGTGTAGCATTATCTGAATATAAGTACTAGCTACAAATAAATATGAACTTATTAACCAAATTATGTAATTAAAAATAGGGTAAATGTATATATTTAACTAATAGATAATTATTTTGTAAATTTAACTCATTATGATGTTCATAAAATGTTCATTTTAATTTAGTAATCTATACTATAAATCAAGTTTGAATTTTGTTACACTTGCTCATTATAATAAATTAAAAAGGTAATTTTAACTAAAAGTATATGACGTAAGATTAGATAACAAAATTAGACATTGGATATATGTAACAATTATTTTGAATTTATTTATGTATTTTGCTGATAGTTTTTGTACATAATATTTTTACATAATAGCAAAATCTAAAAATATGGTTAACAGGGGGAGAATTTATTATGAAAAATTGTATAGAGTGTGAAATTACCTTAGAAGTAGCGTGTGACTGTAGTTCTATTGATTATGAGGAGCTACTTAGAGAGTGGGACGAGTGTTTTTTTGATGAAGAGTAAAAACATATAATTATGGGCTGCACCACAAATTTTGGACATAACCAAAGTTAGGGTGCAGTTTTTTTGTATCAACTTAAAAATATTAAGTAGGTATTTTTTGTAAATCTAAAAATCTCAAATTCAAAAATCGTGATAATGTTAAAAAACTGTCCTAAATTGTTAGAAAAATCAAACTTATATACTAAATTTACCATAAAAAAAGAGATAGGTAGCCCTATCCCTTTTTTAGATTGTAGAAATATATTTTACTAAGCTTTTATGAACTTCAATATCTAGTTCGTGAACTCTAATTTCTTCCAAAAATTTCATAATAGAATGTGGATCGATTTGTAAGTTGAGCATAGACAACATTCTAAACTCAAGTAGATTAATGTAAATATGCTTAAATTTTTTCCAATCAGCTTTAGAATGCACATTTTTATATGTTGCCAAAACAGCATAATTCATAATGCGTTTTAAACTTTCAATCATGTTATCATAAAATAAATCCACCAAGTTAATTTGTACAAAAGTTTTTGCAAATTGAAGTAACAATTCTTCCATAATCTCTTTTGCCAAAGTTTCGCCATATTTTAATGCCAGACGATTAATATTTATATCACTACAAATTCTATGCTTATAAAAATCAATGAATTTTTCAAAATCGCCAGCATTATTTTCAGGCTCTAAATAAAATAAAATTTTAAAAAATAAATTCCACTGAAACTCTTTATTTATCACATTAGTAATATGTGTACCAACGATTATACAAAAGTCATCATCAAAATTTAATTCTCTCTCAAATGTTAGTTGGCTGTTGAATGAAATAGTTTCTTCGTCGATTTCAGTAAGTCGATTTAACGTTTCAATTAAGATATAATTATAATTTGCAATTTCACAACCTGCCGTTTCCCTAAAAACATATTTTACTAAGGTATCGCAAGACTTTCGGAAATCTACTAAAAAACCGATGTCCTTTTTCATTCGTTCAGCAAATAAATCATAAATTACTTTTGATAAAAGCGTTTCAACTTGTAATTTTCTACCGTCTTGTGCAGTATTTTTGGAGCGTTCAAATTGATTGGAGATTAAAAGTAATTGTTGGTCTATAGTTGTTAAACTGTTTTTGATAGAACGCATAATATCTTTGTAAAATCTATCTGAAATTATATAATTATAATTTTTGTAAATAACTTTATGTTCGATTTCACTCCAAAAAATATTTACTAGCGATTTAATTTGCACTTCAAAATTAATTACTTGCTCCCCGTATAAATATTTACCATCAATTCGATAAATTTTAATACCGTTTTTTTGATCCTTGGGTTGCTTGCTAGATAGTTCTAACATAACAGATGGTAATCTTCTATTATACCAAAAACCTTCAAATTCAGTGCTTGGTTTATCAAAATGTTGCCTAATTGCTTTGTATAAGGCAATCTCATCTTCAATAAAACGTCACTCAAGACGTACTCCAATTAAGTCTGATAAGTTTGCATATAAATTCTCTACAGTTTCATATTTATTATAATAGTCATAACGCAAAATTTTTTCTTTTAGACTATCACGAGATTTTACACGAGAATTAATATTTATATAACCTTCGCTTTTTCTCTTTAAGATGCTTTCAAAATAAATTTCGATTTCACGACAGGCAATATCCAAATCCATTTTCATATTTTCAAGTTTTTCAATAACACTACTTATAAATTCAAATATCTTTAGTTCCATATATACTCCTAACTAATATTGTGAACTATTAAACAAAATTTTGCTTAATAATTCAAGAAATTGGTTAATTTAGCCATCTAATAATTTCTTTATAGACAATTGATTTGTTGATTTCGTTAAAAATTTCATGGCGCATTTTAGGATAAATTTTTAATGTTACATTGGTACAGCCAGTTTGTTTAAAAAGTTTATAAGTTTTTAGCACACCTTTTCCATAATTTCCTACAGGGTCGTACTCACCAGAAATAATTAAAATTGGTAAATTTTTGGTCAAAATTTTATTAAAATTGCTAGATTGATTGATAAAATGCATTCCACGAACTAGCTCTCGATAAGTATATCCTGTAAACTGTTGTCCACATAACTTGTCATTATTAAATGTTTCCCTTTCTTTTTGGCAACGACTAAGCCATGCCGAACGGTCATTTTCTTTTAAAAATTTACGGTTTAGTGGACCAAACATAATTTTGTTAATCAAAGTATTAGGTTGTGTACCATCTGTAACCAAAAGAATTGCATTAATTACTAAAATACTAGCATTTAGAAGGGCTGGAGGTTGATACCCTGTCCCAGATAAAATCAATTTATCAATTTTATCACTAAACAAAATTGTAAAATATCTTGCAACAAATGAACCCATGCTATGCCCAATCATAATCATTTTACAATGTGGATATGATTTTTGAATGTGTTGATTGATAATTAATGTATCAGAAATTAAATTTAAAAAGCCTCCATCACCTCCAAAATCCCCAATTGGAATAGCTTTTGATATGGAATGTCCGTGTCCTCGATGATCATGTGCAAATACAACATAACCTTGACTGACCAAAAATCTTGCAAAGTGTTGATATCTTTTGGCGTGTTCACTAGCTCCATGAACAATATGAATAACCCCTTTGATTTCTTGAGTTTTAGAATACCACTTATAAACTGCTATTTTGTGGTTATCTTTTGGATTAATAAATTTATAAGACTCGCATATCATAATTATCACCTCTACCAGTTTTTATATTTTATTGTCATAAATTATTCAACTTTCTATAAAAAATTGTCTAATCCTTGTACAAAGTTATTGTAACATCTTTTAGTAATTATGACTATGGATAAGAAAAAATTTTAATTATCAGATTTTTAAGTATAGTGAAGTTTACGTATGAATAAGATATCAGTTTCTGCCATAATAAAGAAGGCTAATAGTTGTTAATATTTTTTAGCATTGTAAAAAAACACTGTTTAGCATATATTAAAAGGTAGCTTGAAAAAAATTAATTTTGGAGGCGTATATGAAAATTATTATTATTGGTGCAGTTGCTGGAGGTACTTCGGCTGGTGCAAAAGCTAGACGTGGCGATGAAAATGCTCAAATTACTATTTATGATAAAGATAAATTTATTTCATATTCTGGGTGTGGATTGCCATACTTCATCAGCAAAGAAGTTGAACTAAAATCTATTATTCCTCGTAATGCAAACTTTTTTAAGAAAAAATATAATATTGATATTCACACTGAGCATGAAGTTTTGAAAATTGATAAAGATAAAAAAACTGTATTAGTTAAAAATCTAATTACTGGAGAAAGCTTTGTTGATGCGTATGATAAGCTAGTAATTTCAACGGGTGCAACTCCTTTTGTTCCAAATATTAAAGGTATTAATAATAAAGGCATTTTCTTTTTGAGAAATATTAACGATGCTATAAATATTAAAGAATTTATTGCTCAACATAGTGCAAAAAAAGCTGTAGTTGTGGGGTCTGGATTTATTGGGTTAGAAATGGTTGAGAGTTTGGCTCATTTAGGTTTAGAGGTAACTCTTGTAGAAATTTCACAAAAACTTACTCCAAATCTTGATGAAGATATGGCAATAACTCTTGAAAATAGACTTCTTAAAAAAGGAGTTTCGGTTAAAAAAGGTGTTACGATTACAGAAATTTTTGGGGAAGAAAATTTTGTAGCTAGCAATCAAAATATAGTAGTTCCACGTGAAATTAAGTTTTCTAATGAAGAAACTATTCCTTATGATATTATAATTATGGCTACTGGAGTACGTCCAAATGTTAAGCTGGCACAAGATATTGGCATTGAAATTGGAGAAACTGGGGCTATAAAAGTGACTCCAAAGCTGGAAACTAATGTTGATAATATTTATGCGTGTGGAGATTGTGCAGAGATGTTTTGTTTTATAACTCATAAACCAAATTATCGACCTCTTGGTAGTACTGCCAATAAGACTGGACGTATTGTTGGTGAAAATTTAACTGGTGGAAACATTGAATATAGAGGAAATATTAGCACTGGAATTTTTAGAGTTTTTGATATAGTTGTTGCAAGTACAGGTTTATCAGAAAGTGAAGCTGTTAAGGCTGGATATGAAGTTGAAATTTGCCATTGTATTAGACCGAATAAAAATACGTATATGAATTCTACAGAAATTATGGTTAAGGGTATTGCTGATAAAAATACACATAAGCTTTTGGGTGTTCAACTTATTGGAGGGGAAGGCACTGATAAGCGTGTAGATGTGTTTGCAACTTTAATTACGTATGGTGCAAAAGTTGATGAACTTTTCCATTTGGATTTGGCATATGCTCCTCCATTTTCAACAAGTAAAGACCCTGTTCAATATACTGGTATGATTTTGGATAATTCTATAAATAAAAACAGAGGTCTAATTACTACTGATGAGCTAAAAACGCTAGACCCTCTAAAGGTTCAAATTGTTGATGCAAGAAGTAGCCATGATTTTGAGAATAAAGGTTCTGTTAAAGATGCTATTAATATTTCTCAAAAAAATGTTAGGAGCAATTTGCACAAGTTAGATAAAGAAATTCCAGTTGTAGTTTATTGCAACAAAGGTGTAACTGGTAATGCAGTACAAAATATTTTGATTAACAATGATTTTGCTAATGTCAAAAATTTATCTGGTGGTCACCGTTTGTATAAAGAGTTGGAAGAATAAAATTGTTGGGCATTTTCTTTGGAGAATGCTCTTTTTTTGCGAGAAATTTTTAACTTGAACTTAATCTAAACTTAACCTAATTTAACGTAACCATAATAAATTCCAAATAAACGGATAGTATACTAATCATATGGAAATACTTTAATTTAAATTCTGTGGAGGGTTTGTACAATGAAATTAGGAAAAAAAGCAAGTGCAGCAGTTTTGGCAGCATCGTTATTAGCAGGAAGTGTAGCGTTAATTACTCCAAAGCCAACTATGGCAGAAGAAATTGCAATTAATGAAAGTGAAGTTTCTGTAATGGCAGCAGCTACTTCAACAGTAACATTACCACAATCAAACGAAGCGCCAAAATACATATTCATGTTTATTGGTGATGGAATGGCTCATAGCCAGGTAAATGCGGCACAAATTTATAAAGGTACTATTAAAGATGCAGCAGCAGTTGAGATTGAGTCTTTGGAATTTACAAAGTTCCCTGTAGTTGGAAATGTATATACTCAAGATGCAACTTCATTTGCTCCTGACTCAGCATCAACAGCAACATCTATTGCAAGTGGTGTAAAAACTCATAGTGGAGTTATTGGAATGTATGAAGATAAAGTAACTCCAGTAACGACGATTGCTGAATTACTTCAAGATGAAGGATACAAAATTGGAGTTGTAAGTACAGTTACATTAAACCATGCAACACCAGCAGCATTTTATGCAAACGTTTCATCAAGAAATGATTATTATGATATAGGTTTACAGATGGCAGATAGTGGATTTGACTATTTTGGTGGTGGAGCATTAAATAACTCTACTAACAGTGGGCAATCTGAAGATATTTATGATATCATGAGAGCTAATGGTTACACAATTAGTATGGATAAAGATGAAATTTTAGACTTTAATTCAGATAGTGGAAAAGTATATGCGATTAATCCAGTTTTAGTTGGAGGAGCAATGCCTTATGCACTAGATACAACAAGTGAGTCATTAGAGCTTGCTGATTTTGTACAAAAAGGAATTGATGTTTTAGATAATGAAAATGGTTTCTTTATGGCTGTTGAGTCTGGGAAAATTGACTGGGCTGGTCATGCTAATGATGCGATGTCAAACATTGCTGATACTATTGCATTTGATGAGGCAATTCAAGTTGCAATCGACTTTTACAATCAGCACCCAGAAGATACATTAATTCTTGTAACTGGAGATCATGAAACAGGTGGTATGACTCTTGGGCAAGCAACTACAGGGTATGATACTGCGTTTGATTTATTAAAGCACCAAACAATTTCTTATGAATTATTTGATGATAAAGTAGACCAGTTTGCAGCAGAGTATCCAGATGCAGTTTTTAATGATATGTTACCAATGATTGAGCAATATTTTGGGCTTGTAACTGCTGATAATGCACACAATGCAAAAAATGATTTATTAGTTCTTTCTGATTATGAATACAGAAAATTAGAAGAGTCTTTTTACCAATCAATGCTTGCAAAAGCTGATAGAGATAATTCAATTGAAAGCCAGATTGCATATGGTGGATATGACCCATTAACTATAACTTTAACTCATGTTTTAAATAACAAAGCTGGAGTAGGCTGGACTTCTTATGCTCATACAGGGTTACCAGTAGCAATTTATGCATTAGGAAATGGTCAAGAAAATTTTGGTGGTTCATATAATAACACTGATATTTTCAACAGATTAGCAACTTTATGTAATGTAAACTAATTTTATGAACGAAGACAAGAAATTTACTCCACAGAATTTACTCAAAAATCACGATGTTATATTTTCTATTGTATGTTTAGTTTGTATTGCAATTATGCTAGCAATTCCTACTGGTTTTGAGAAACAGATTTATAATAATTCAGAACCTGTAAAAGCTGAAATTATAAGTGTTGACAATACATTTGTTCGGAATATGGGTGTCGTTATGACTGGGGAGCAAACGGCACAAGTAAAACTTTTAAACGGAACTTTTAAAGGAGAGGTTGTTCGGGCAATGAACCTCTTAGAAGGAAGTCTTAGTCACGATAAACTATTTGAAGTTGGGGATAATGCTTTTGTTTTATTGGAGAAGACAGAAGCAGGGGAGTTTTTATTTGCAAATTTGATTGACCACTATCGCTTGGATATAGAAGCAGTATTAGTTGGATTGTTCGTTTTGGTACTAATTATTTTTTCTGGCACAACTGGAGTACGAACAGTTATTTCATTTGCATTTACACTAACGTGTATTTTTAAGGTGTTTATACCAATGTTACTAAAAGGATATCACCCAATAGGATTGGCACTTCTAATTGGGAGTATGATTTCTATAGTTACATTAATTTTGGTAGCAGGATTTACAAAAAAAGCATATTGTGCTATTGCAGGAGCGTTATTTTCTTCACTTTGTACCTGTATTTTGGCCGTATGGTTCGGGAATGCGTTTAATATTCATGGTTCAGTTATGGAATGGTCGGAAAGCTTGCTTTATGCAGGATTTCATACACTGAATTTAACTCTAATTTATCAGGCAGGAATTTATTTATCTTGTTCAGGAGCAATTCTTGATTTGGGTATAGACATTTCGGCAGCAATTGATGAATTGGTAGATAAGCAACCAAATATTACGCAAAAAGAAATTTTATTTTCGGGCTTAACTATTGGGCGTTCGATAGTTGGTTCACAAACTACAACTTTATTATTGGCATACATGGGAAGCTTTATTGGAGTAATGATGGTCTATATGGCACAAGGCACACCGTTACTAAGCATTTTAAACACCAAATTTATAGCTTCAGAAATTTTGCAAACATTTGTTGGCTGTATTGGCCTTGTAATAGTTTCACCATTAACTTCAATTATTTGTAGTTATGCATATAAACCAGAAAAAAACTGATTATGGAATATTCCACAATCAGTTTTTTTTTATAAGTACATATCAACATAAAGACCTTTTAAAACATCAGACTCAATAGGAGTAAGCCTTGGAAAACTTATTTGTTTTGCCTCGTCTTCACCCTCAACAAATGTAATTCCACATTCATCACAAACATCATCAGAGCAATGTGGTTCATCTCCTTTTGCAAAATGTTCCCTAGACGGTGGCATATGAAGCTCTGGAGATAGTGTGTAGAAATAGCTTATTGGCGTGCGATAAGCTGTTTCTTTTAATTTTTCAGTATCTGGAAGCTGAACAGATTTTGGTAGAGATTGCTCAAGCTTTGAACGCGCATCTACTTTTGTAACGTCTGGACAAGTATTACAAGATGCAAGACCTACTTGTTTTAGCTTTTTTGTACCAATTGTAGAATTGAGCTGTTCAACTCTGTACTGAGGAATGCTATAAACCATCATAAAAATCACCTCTTTTCCTAAAATGTTATCCATATAAAATATCGTCTTTTTGAAAATAATATCTAACTATAAAATATTCATCTATTAATAATTAAATTAATTTAATATTATGTATATAATATCCATACCAACCATTATAAGGAATAAATATGTATAATTTATATCGAAATTTAACATATTTATCCACTTTAGAAAAAAATCAAAAAAATTTTTCTAAAATGGGAACAAAAATTATTGTATATAAGTCTTATATTTAGCAATAATATATTTATACCCTTTAATTGTCCAAAAACACTATAAAAAAAGGAGAATTTATTTTATGAAATTAAACAAGAAATTATTAAGTACATTTATGATTTGTGCAATGAGTTTATCTTTGGTTGCCTGTGGAGGGGCTGATGAACCAGAAGTTGTTCCAAACACTCCTGCAGTTGATGCACCAGTTTCTTTAGAAGACCCACCACCAATGCCACAAGAAAATAACCAAACTCCACAAGTAAGCCAAGAGCCTCTTGAGCCTTTTGTAAATGACCCAGATGCAACAGCTAGCACAAACATTTATAATGCGATGTTGCATGGAGTTGAAGTTACACCGATGATTGCAGATTTGGAGGAGCAACTATTTTTTGATATGTATAAAATTGAGCCATCTTATTTATCAGAATACAAAGTTGTAGCACCAACAATGACTGGTCAAATTACTGAAATTGGGGTATTTGTAGTTTCTGATTATGCAAATTTACCAGAAGTTACAGAGCAAGTTCAAGCACGTTTGGCACATATCAAAGATGAAGGGGCATTTTATCCATCACACGTTGAGATTGCTAACGAAGCACAAGTTTTGGTGTATGGAAATATTATAGCGTTAGTTGTTGACCCTGCCGTTGAGCAAATTGTAGATAACTTTGAAACGTATTTTTCGATTAACTAAGGAGAAAACAGATGGTTTTTAGTAGCCTAATCTTCTTATTTGTGTATTTACCAATATTTTTAGCATTGTATTACGTAGCTCCTAAGGGGTTACGTAATCTTGTTTTGTTTATTTGTAGCCTAATTTTTTATGCTTGGGGAGAGCCGATTTATGTAACGATAATGATTTTTTCAACAATATTAGATTTTAGTATAGGGATTTTTATTGATAAACACAAAAATAATAAACAACTTGCCAAACTTGGAGTAATAACATCAATAGCCGTCAATTTATTTATGTTAGGATTTTTTAAATATAGTAATTTTTTTGTACATAACCTAAATAATAGTTTTGGGTTAAACATTGAGTGGCTGGAAATTGCCCTACCAATTGGAAT
>LNZR01000008.1 GCA_002007365.1 Epulopiscium sp. Nele67-Bin005
TAATAAATACATAGCACGAAACCCCTGCCATAAATAATACATACGGGAACAAGAAATTAATTATCTCAAAACTAAACTCAAATTCCATTACTACAAATAAAATTATTGTTCCAATCAGACACAATACAGCTCTGTCTAAATTATGTATATACGTTGCTGGTTCTGTTTTTAAAAACATTTCTATTAAACTTGCTGCCATTGTGGAAAATGTAAATAATATACAAAACAACATAAATACCTTTCGTGGATTTAAAACCTTTCTCATACTAACTAGCCCTCCTCTATTGTTCATTATACTTTTGTCTTAAAGATGTATTTTATTGATGTGCCTTCTCTAAAGCAACACCAATCGCTTCTATTGTTTTATCTAATTGCTCCTTTGTATGCTCTGTTGATAAAAACATTGCTTCAAATTGTGATGGTCCAATTAGAATTCCTTGCTCTAATAAAAACTTGAAATACTTATTAAAAATATCTATTTTACTAGTATTAGCATCTTCAAAATTATTTACCTGTTGCTCCGTAAAAAATAAGCAAACTAATGAAGACTCTCTATTTACAGTATATTTTAAATTAAGCTCCCTCAAATTTTTATAAATCCCTTCTTGTAAATATCGTGCTTTTTCATCTAAATCACAATAAATTTTAGGATTATTTTTTAAATATAACAATTGATTTTTTCCCATATGCATGGCTAAAGAGTTTCCTGATAACGTTCCTGCCTGATAAACTCCACCTAATGGCGCTACTATATCCATCAAATTTTTCTTTCCACCATATGCTCCAACAGGCATACCACCACCTATAATTTTTCCAAAACAAATCATATCTGGCTCAACTCCAAAATAACTGCCTCCAAAAGATGTTCTAAACCCTGTAATTACTTCATCAAAAATTAAAATTGTATTTTGGCTTGTTGTCAAAGTTCTTATAGCTGTTAAAAACTCTTTAGTTGCAGGTACTACACCCATATTTGCTCCTATAGGCTCAACTATTACACAAGCAATTTCATTTTGATATTGCTCAAAAATTTTTATCAACTCATTAACATCATTATATTTACAAACAATTGTATCTTTTACAATATCATCTGGCACACCTAAACTTGTTGGCACTCCATAAGTTATTGCTCCAGAACCTGCTTTTACTAATAATGCATCGCTATGACCATGGTAACAACCCTCAAATTTTAAGATTTTAGTTCGATTGGTAAAACCACGAGCCACACGAATAGTACTCATAGTTGCTTCTGTTCCTGAATTTACCATTCTAACTTTATCTATACAACTATAAGCCTCTACTATAATTTGCGCCATATCAATTTCTACTTCTGTTGGTCCTCCATAGCTTGTACCCCTTGATAATACATCATTTATACCTTCTAGCACAGCAGGATTACTATGCCCCAAAATTAGTGGTCCAAAAGAGCAAATATAATCTATATACTGATTGTTATCAACATCTTCAATTATACTCCCCTGCGCTTTTTTTATAAAAATAGGACTGCACCCTACAGATTGAAACGCTCTAATCGGGCTATTTACTCCAGCAGGGATATATTGATTAGCCTTTTCAAATAACTGATTTGATTTATTCATTATATATTCTTGCCAAGTTTTCATTTTTCCAACTGGCAACCCTCCCTTTTTTTAGATTTTTGAAGAAATATTTATAGGCCTTTTATTATTATTTAGTTCTATTATATCAGTTTTTGTAATAATAGTATAGATTAACATTTCTATTTACAACAAAATCCTACAAACATTTCTTCAACTTTGTTGATAAATAAAGAAAAACCGAGTAAGATTAATTTTACCTTACCCAGTTTTTATTTAAAATTTGCTTCTTTTAATAACAATAATTTTTTCACCAGGGTGAAGTTGATAATTTTCATCAATTTCATTTACTTCAACTATATCAGCAACAGTAGTGTTGAATTTCTTTGCAATATCCCATAAATTTTCTCCAGCTTTTACAGTATAAACTGTAATACTTGGGTATGCAGCAAGGTCTTCTTTAGAAATATCACTAAATTCTATTTCTTCTATTACATTAAGTTGCTCTGTTTGATAGATGTTAATTATATAATCTAATACATATTCTAAACTCAAACTCTCTCTGTTTACTCCAAGTACCTGAATATCTTTTGGTAAAACTTTAACGTCAACATTTACTTTAGTTTCATCGCAATTTGGAGTAACATCAGTTTGGAAAGGTATTACATCTATATAATTTACAATTTTGTTATTACTTTCAGTATCTGTATATAAGATATTGATTTCTAAAGTTCCTTCTATTGTTAGCTTGTCATTAACAAACTCTTTCTCATCAATAGTTGGAGTAATTTCTACGCTATAAACTTGATGAATGTCTGGGTCTAAGCCGTCAACTGTAATAACTTCCTTTTTTGGTGAGCTAATATTCTCTTTGAAAATAAGGTTCATATATTTCTCAATTTTATCTTTTTTCTCAACCTTTTTTCCTGGGCAATAAATATCATCAACTACTTCATTTTTTTCACTATTATAAGTTGTATATCTTGCCGTAATAATACACTCAACCTCAATTATTCGGTCTTCACCATCATAATCAGGATTTACTTGCACGTATGTAGGTACAACTTCTAAATTGCAATCCCAATACATCTCATCTTCCATTTTCATCAAATCAACTGATCCTGCAAAAGGAATTTTGTGCGAAATTACTGTTAAGTCATTTACATCATCAGATGCCTGATAAAGCGTTGAAACTTCAACCATTCCATTAAAAATCAACTCTTCATTAGTACGTTTTATTTGATCTTCGCTAATAGAAGTCATGATTTTTAAAATATCACCAATTGGAGATTTTCCTTGTGGCACAGATAACTCATCTTTTACAATAATTTTTTCTTCCTTAACTGGCAACATATTAATAATATCTACCAATCTAGTTTTTTTCTGAACTGGTGCATCAGTTTCAACATCAGAAACCATAGCAACTTCTTTTAATCTGGTAGCACTAACACTAAGCTGAATTATAGACTTAACATTAATTTTGCGTTCATTTAAAACATTCCAATGCATATGCTCAATATCATAAGTAAAATCAATACGTTGGTCAGCATCAATCCCATCAACAATTATAAAATCATCAAGTGGAATACTACCTTTCATTTTACTAATTCCAGCTGTTGCGCTCTCTGGAGTATATAAGATTGTTACTTCAACTTGCCCCTTATAAACAATACGATTTTGCTGAATTTCAACTTGATCCATTCTTACCTTTCCATCTAAGTATAATACTTTCTGGACATCTGGCTTTCCATCTGGAACAATAATATCGCGCTCTTTTACAATTTGCGAAGTTTCTTTACTACTAAGTTCAGTTACATCTATCAATTTTTTAACGAGTTCTAAAGACATTTATAGTTTCCTCCCATTCCTACACTTCTATAAATTGTATGTTTGTACCTCGTCTAAATATGCCATATGTTTATAAAAAGCTTGACCAAAGTTTATTACATTTTTGTTGCAAGGTATTTTGCAAAATAAGTAATAATCATTGTTGCTCCTGCACGCTTAATCGAAAGGATTGTTTCATAAATAATTTGCTCACTAACAACCCCATTATCAACAGCCATTTTCAACATTGCATATTCACCACTAACATTATATGCAACAATTGGAATATTAAAATTATCTTTTGCTCTTTGGATAATATCTAAATATGAAAGTGCTGGTTTTATTATAATCAAATCTGCCCCTTCTTCAATATCCAACTTAATCTCTCGTATTGCTTCATCAGAATTTGCACTATCCATTTGATAAGTTTTTCTATCTCCAAATGCAGGGCTAGAAGAAACAGCCTCTCTAAATGGACCATAATAATTAGAAGAATATTTTGCACTATAAGGCATAATCGGAATATCCATAAAATTATTATTATCTAATACTTTTCTAATATAATCTACTCTTCCGTCCATCATATCAGAAGGGGCAACCATATCAGCACCACTTATTGCATGGCTAAGAGCAACCTCTCCTAGAGATACCAATGTTTTATCATTATCAACAATTCCCGAATTATCCAAAATCCCACAATGCCCATGACTAGTATATTGGCACAAACAAACATCAGTAATTACGTATAATTCTGGAGCTACACGCTTAATTTCCTTGATGGCTTTTTGGATAATTCCCATCTTAGAGCTAGCCTCTTTACCAAAATCATCTTTTCGATTAGGCACTCCAAATAATATAACTGATGTAAGTCCAAGGGCTATAATTTCCTTAACTTCTTCTTCTAATTTATCAATTGAAAAATGATATATCCCTTTTAATGAAGGAATTTCAGATTTAATTCCACTTCCCTCAACAACAAAAATTGGACAAATCAAATCTGTAATACATAATCTTGTTTCTCTTACCATATCTCTAATTTGAGCATTTCGTCTTAATCTTCTTGGTCTATTTACCATAACTTTTTCTCCTTAAACTTGTTCTATAATACAATTTATCATGTCTTCAATTGTAGAGTTTTTAGCTTGAATAGGAGTTTCTAAATTATAACTTTGTATAGTCTTTGTAGTTGTATCACCAATTGAAACTAATTTTATTTTTGCTAAATGACCTAAATTTTGTTCACCTAATAAAGAAATAAAATTTTTAACAGTTGAGGAGCTTGTAAAAGTAATATAATCAATATCTTTTTCCAAAATGATATTTAATAATTCCTCTTTAGAGCTATAATCAATTTTTGTTTCATAAACTGGAATAACATCTATTAAACAACCTAATTTTTCTAACTCTGTTTGTATTGTACTTGTGGGATTTTTGGCAGTTGGAAACAAAATTTTATCTGTTTTTTTGAGGCTAGTAGCTAGCTCATTACACAAACTTTTTGCACTAAAATTTTTGGGCATAATATCAGCACAAATTCCATAACCTTCTAAAACCTTTTTTGTATTATCGCCAACAACTACAACTTTTAAACAGCTTAAATATCTACAATCTAAATTTTTTTCAAATAACCTCGCAAAAAATATATCAACAGCATTTTGACTTGTGAAAATTATATAATTATAATCCAATAAATTAGTAATTGAGTTATCTAATTCCATATTATTTTCTATTTTTTGTATAACTATTGTCGGTGCTTGTAAAACATTTGCCCCTAAATTTTGTAACTGTTGTACCAAATTGCTAGAATTCACTCTTGAACGTGTAACTACTATAGTTTTCCCAAACAAAGGACGCTTTTCAAAAAAGTTTAGTTGCTCCCTCAACCTAACAACTTCCCCCACCACAATTATACTTGGCGAACGAGTTTCTTCCTTATAAATAGTATCCAAAGTACCTACAATAACTTTTTGATTTGGTAATGTCGCACAATAAATTACAGCTACTGGTGTAACTTTTGCCATGCCATTTGAAATTAAATTGATACAAATAGTTTTTAAATTAGCAACCCCCATCAAAAATACAAGCGTCCCACCAACATTTGCTATAGCTTCCCAATTTAATTCACAAGCTCCAGCTTTTAAATGCCCAGTAATTACATGAAATGAAGAAGAATAATCTCTATGAGTCAGAGGAATTCCTGCATACATAGGGCCTGCCAGTGCTGAACTAACCCCAGAAACTACCTCAAAATCTATATTATTTTTGATAAGAAATTGAGCTTCTTCTGCTCCTCTCCCAAAAACATAGGGGTCCCCACCCTTTAATCGAACTACAAATTTACCCTCTTTTGCCTTTTTAACAAGCAACAAATTAATTTCATCTTGAGTTAATGTATGATTGTTTGCAACTTTACCAACATAAATAGTTTCACAACCAAATTTAGCTTCCAACAAAATCTCTCTATTTACCAAATTATCATATACAATTACATCTGCTGTTTGTATATATTTTAAACTATTTAACGTTAATAGTCCATAATTTCCAGCACCTGCACCAACTAAATATACTTTTCCTATCATTTTTAGAACTCCTTTAATATAAGTTTCGCCAAGCACTTTCCTAATTTGTCAGCTTCTTCCAAATCATAAACTTTATCCGAAAAATTTTTTCTAACTAACTTATTTTCATTTCCTAAAAGACCCGTTAAATTTAAAATACCATCTTTATAATGAGCTGTTGCACCTATTGGAATATTGCAATTCCCCTTTATCTCTCTCAAAAAAGCACGTTCGGCACATACTTCCAAATTATCTATCTCATTTTTAATAGGCGTTATAACCTGATAAAGTTGATGGTCATCTTGTCTAATTTGAATACCCAATGCCCCTTGTGCAGGTGCTGGAATTACTAAGTTTTCTGGCAAATAAAAACTTATTTTATCTTCCAACTTTATTCTCCTTAGTCCAGCACTAGCTAACACTATCCCATCTAAATTTTGCTCATACATTTTTTTAATTCTCGTATCAATATTTCCTCTAATCGGTACTATTTGAAAATCTTCTCGAACCTCCAACAGTTGAGCTTTTCTGCGTTTACTACCAGTTGCAATAACAGCATTTTTCTTAATTTGAGATAA
This sequence comes from Epulopiscium sp. Nele67-Bin005, assembly GCA_002007365.1. GTDB lineage: Bacteria > Bacillota > Clostridia > Lachnospirales > Cellulosilyticaceae > Epulopiscium_D. Next base: position 6,520 of record LNZR01000008.1, read on the forward strand.
ATCATTTATTGCTCCTTGCCTCAAAATTAATATATCTTGTCTATTTTCTCTTTTTGGAATTGGAGTAAAAATTAAGCCTTTAGTTAATTCACTCGGCATATCTTTTAAGCTATGGATTGCAATATCAATACTTTTATTTAAAAGTTGCTCCTCAATTTCTTTAACAAATATCCCTTTATCACCTATTTTATGTAGGGCTATATTTTGGATTAAATCTCCTTTAGTCTGAATAACTTTAATTTCAAATTGACAGTCCACATTAAATTTTTGAAGCTCAGAAATTACCCAATTAGTTTGGGCCAAAGCTAACTTACTACCTCTAGTTCCTACTACAATTTGCATAAAAAATCCTTTCTATATCTCAAATAATTCTTTAATAATATCCAAATATTGTTGTTGCTTATTATTATATAACAAAATAAAAACTCCTTAATATTCAATGGCGTATCAAATGATAATAACAAATTATAAATAAATTCTAAGTTTTCTTGGATATCTTCACTGCAAAAATAAATTTCTGTTCTATTGCATGTACATAAAATTACTACCTCATTTATACCATAATCCAATGTTTGATTTGTAATATCTATTTTTTTATCAGTAAAAGAAAATTTTTCTCTTATATAAATTGGCGCTGTTGTATGATTTAGCCCAATTACCCCTATTTGCATAAGCCCATATCTCCTTCTAGTAAGCTCTATTATACACTAATTATTTGATATTCAAATAACAATACGACAAAAATGTAACATCATCACGATTTTTCAAATTAGACTTAGAAAGAAAAATCCAAAAACCCTAGATTTATTTATCTCATATGAAATTTCCAAATGAATAATTTGCCGTTATACCTTGAATTTATTTGGTTTAGTATATACTATTTATTCTATAGTATATGTAAAGGAATGGTATAATATGGACTTACTAGAAAAAGGAGCAGTTCTTCAGAGGGATAAGAAAACTTATGCAATTGCTCCACATTTAACAGGTGGATTAATTACACCAAATCAACTTAGAACTATTGCTGATGTGGCTGAGAAATATAATGTTCAAGCTCTAAAATTAACAGGAGCGCAAAGGCTTGCAATCGTTGGAATTAAAGAAGAAGATATTGATAATGTGTGGGCTGATTTGGGTATGAGTCCAGGGGCTGCTATTGGTCTTTGTGTTCGTAGTGTTAAGATTTGCCCAGGAACTACATTTTGCAAAAGAGGTCTGAATAATTCTGTTGAGCTTGGTAAACAATTAGATGAAATTTATCATGCAAAAAATCTTCCAAATAAACTTAAAATTGGTGTTAGTGGTTGCCCAAATAGCTGTTCTGATAATCATATTAAAGACATTGGTTTGATTGGGACTAGTAAAGGGTGGAATTTATCTGTGGGTGGTAAAGGTGGCAAACGCCCAAGGCTTGGTGAGATTATAGTATTTAATTTACCTACCGATGATGTTTTACCTCTTGTTGAAAAAATTATTAATATATATGCTGAGAGTGCCACTAAGATGGAGCGTCTTGGAGATTATATTAATAGAGTTGGAATTGAGATGTTTAAAAATCAACTTGACCTAGCAAATTAAACTACCAAATTTTATTTATTTTTAACTAAGGTATAGGTTAATTATTCCTAGTACGCCTTAGTTTTTCTGTAAATAAATTCAAATTTAATATACATCTAAAAAATTTTGACAAAATATATTTAAATTGATTTTAAATTTATATTATATTATAATAAAAGTATGGACATAGCTACATACCACAAAGGAGATTTATTATGAATAATACACCACATGATCAGATTACATTTTCTGAATTTACGCATAAAGAAGTGGAATTAATTTTGAAAGATTTGGCAAATTATTTACAAGTTCAATTAGAAGAAAAAGGATTGCATTTAGAATTTACCTTTGAAAAATATCCGTTATATAGATTTATTACTACTCCAGAATATTTTTGTAATGAAAAATTAAAAGATGATTTTGATGAAATGTATGCTGCGTATTTGGCGGCACAAATCAAAAATTTTGGGGAAGTTACAGCTTATCTTATGACAATCAGCAAAGAGCTGATGATCATGGGATTTTATAATATTGATACTTTTAATTCAATTTTAAAAGAGGAGCAGCCTAATGTTCATTTAGATTTGTTTGTTAATGAAATGGAACAAATTGATAAAATTTTTTATGTAGCAGGCAAAGCATTTCACTATTTATTTTATTGGTTAGCCACTCATCACACTAGTTTTATCATCACACTAGTTTTAATGACGGGTCAAGACAAAGATTAGGTGCTGTTGAATCGTTTCACAAATTTATTACATCACAAATGAAATTTTCGGAAATGTTAGAAACAATGGAAATTGAGGACATTGAATTTGACGATATTCCCCCTGTTCCTAGTGACTTTTTGCCATTTGCAATTCTTGAGCAATATACTCAGCTATCAGATTTTTTATTAAATTATCTTGATGTATTTGATGAACCAGAATTTGTACGTACTAGAGAAGTCATTAGAGCTTTAATTAAGTTTTGGAATGAACTGTTTGGACTTACATCGTGGTTAATTGAACCGATTAGTAACCCTGATGGTATAAAACCTCACCCAGACTTTGTACAACAACTTATAACTTTTAGAATTGAAGTTCATACCTTATTAAAAGTACTTTCAAAAACAAATCCCAAAAAATCTAAAGGTGCATTAAATTAATAAAAGCTACTTATCTTTTGATAAATAGCTCAATTATTAAAATTATTTTTATAATTTGGGTTGAGGAATTTAACCTCTCAAAGTCTTACAAAATATAGCTAAATTTAATAGACTATTTTTATAGTCTATTTTTTTAATTAAACATAAGTTTTACTACTGGTAAAGCACAAATTCCATAAACAAAAAAACTCCATAAGATTAAACTTATAGAGCAATTTATATTTTTACAACAATTTATGCCATAGCCATATTCAATTTTCTTTGACGTAAATAAAACCAAATTACACACATCATAAACCCAAAACTTAAAATTCCATAAATCGGATAAAGCACATCTACTAGGCGCTTAAAACCTACAGCCGATAATGGTAGGGCAACTATAATGCTCATAGCAATTCCTTTTTCATATTGAATTCCCAACTTATTTTCTAATGAACGAGTTAAGCTAAAAATATTTGAAATTTGTGAAGAAAACATTTCAAGCCATATTGTAATTAGTAATCCAACTTGTAATACTGGCGTTATTTGTTGGGCTACTGCCAAAATTGGAATATCATATTTATCAACATATGTAGGATTTACAAGCATCAAAAATATAATGTAGGCACTCGTTAAAGTTAAAATCGCAGAACCTATCATTACCCCATGCAAAATTAATTTATAATCTTTCATCTCATGTGAGAGTGATACCAAAATTCCTACAATCGAAATAATATTAAACCCTGAATAAATCAAACTTGACATTATCCAATTTTCTCTTTGGTTAGGCAATGAACTAATATATGTCAAGCTTATTTGCTCACTATTATTCATGCCATATCCTACAAATATCGCAGTCATAATTACAACCAAAATCGGTACAGTAATATTATTTACCTCAAATAATCCCTGAGTTTTTCGGAGTAAACATAATACGCTAATTCCTATCATTACAGCCATTCCAACCACTTTTGGAATACCAAAATACTGATTAAGAACAGAGCCACTTCCTGCTAAAATAATTGATGTACTACTAAGTAAAAATATTGTCAACATAATATTGGTAAATATTGCTATTGGACGAGGGCAAACTAAATCAATAAATTCATTATATGAACTAACATCATATTTAATAGTAAGCTTAATTATCATATGACCTACCAAAACATACATCATAGCACAAATAAAAAGCCCCATAAAACTTTTATATCCATAAATCGCAAAAAATTGTGTCAGCTCTCTTCCAGATGAAAGCCCTGCACCTACAATACTTCCTACAAAAACCAATCCTATTTGTAATGCAACCAATTCAAACTCCCCCTTTCTTGTCCTCCTTTAAATGTATATGCTTATCCTAATAATATATGTTTTATGGAAAAAATTTTTCTTATACATAAATACAAGTTTTATAACAATGTTCGTCACCATTTGTCGAATTATACATATTATATAATTAGGTCAAGATTATTAGACCTAACAAATATTTATTTCTTATAAATTTTAAAGGGGGAATTTTTTATGTGTAACCGTTGTAACCGCCCATTCTGTGATTGTTCTTGTGGTCGCCGTGAGCCATTTTGCCTACATGATGATTTCTATTATAAATTATATGGATATGCTCCATGTGCAAAACCACCAGTTCCATTTGCAGAAGTACCAAAATGTTTTGACAAACCAAGAAAACCTTTCTTCTATGATGATGACTACTACTGGGATAGACCTTATTTCTGGCAACCTCCAATCCAAAGACCATATCCTGTAGGCCCAGCTTATGGATACCCTGGACCATATCCAATGAAACCTCCTTGCAGACCAGAACCTCCTTGCAGACCAGAGCCTCCTTGCCGTCCTGAACCTCCTTGCCGTCCTGAGCCTCCTTGCAAACCTGAACCTCCTTGTGACCGTGATGATGATTGCGATTGCGATGGTCCAGACTTCTTCCCACCAGCAAGACCATTCCCAATAGGTCCACGTCCATGTGATTGTGATGGTCCAGACTTCTTCCCACCAGCAAGACCATTCCCAATGGGTCCACGTCCATTTGATTGCGATGGTCCAGACTTCTTCCCACCAGCAAGACCATTCCCAATGGGTCCACGTCCATTTGATTGCGATGGTCCAGACTTCTTCCCACCAGCAAGACCATTCCCAATGGGTCCTGCTTATGGATACCCTGGACCATATCCAATGATGCCAGCTTTCAGACCAGAACCTCCTTGTCGTCCTGAACGTCCTTGTAGACCAGACCCATGTGATTTCGATGGCCCTCGTTTATGTAGCCCATTCAAACCATATTTCGGAAGATTTTTCTAAGAGCTAGCATATAATAAAATAAAGTTTATTCATAAAAACAAGGGAATTATTCTCTTGTTTTTTGTATATTGTGAGGTAAATATATGCCAATTAATACATCATCTTTATTAACTTCTTACAATTTGGAATGGGAAGTATCAATACAAAACACCTCGGAAGATATGGTTTTAGATATACAATTCATTAGTATGTTTTCACAAAATTTAATCTATTATCTGACTATTTTTAGGGAAAGAGGACAACTCTCATTTAAAGATTTACCTCCTGCTATTGAGCTTGGAAATTTATATCCTGAAGAAATTATTACTATGAAATTTAAGCTACAAAAGTATATTCCACTAAACGAGTTACCCTTTGAATTAAACTTTGATACAAAAAAAGATAACTAGAATATTAAATTCTAGTTATCTTTTTTATTATTCCAGTGAAATAGAATAGTAGTAATCGCCAGCAACCCATACAATTTCATTATTTCTTACAATAGGCTGAACATAATCTGATAACCTAACATTTTCAATAGTTCTAATATCAGATAAAGCTTTTCCATTTCCATCAATTTTTACATAATTCAGCGTTTGGGCTAACTCTTCTTTTGAATATTTATCATACAAAAATTCTGTCCACATTACAAAGTACTCCCCGTTTTCTAACGAAATAATTTTGGGGGCTGAACCAGTTTGAGAAGTACCTAAATAATTTCCAAGCGTAATTTCTGTAACTCGATAAGTAACTTTATCCATTAAAAATAAAATTACCTCTCTATTATAACTACTTTCTTCAAGAAAAGTTCCATTTGGCAAAATATTTCCGTAATCAATTTTATTAACTCCAACTATATAATTTCTATCAGAAATTTCAAATCCTCCGATTTGTATTCCAGTTTCATTATTTCCAATTTTGCCTCCAATATCATAAACAAAACTTTCTCTATCAAAATTTTCTCTCAAAACTATACTTCTTGGGTAGGCATCACCTAACTCCAATCTAAATAGTGAACCATTATCGTATTTTACATATTGGTCAAAAGAATGACTAGCGTTGCGAGTAGTATTTGGTTTTAAAGACATATCTTCTAAATTTATTACAAAAGTTATCCCCGATTGATGTTTAAAACCATCAGTATACACATAACCTGTTTTTCCAGTATGAATAACTAATTCATTATCCAATTGTGCAATATCCACTGTAGAACTAGTAAATGGAACAGCAACGTTAATATCAAATGTTTGAGAAGCAGTTCGTAAAATATCATTATTATTAATAGATAAATGAGAAATTTCATTAAATTTTTCATCATATTGAACAACTCTAACTACTTCTTTATGGTTATTTTGCTCAAGATTTTGCTCCCCATAAACTATATAATAAAATCCATCATCGCCTTCAAAAAATCCTCCATAAATGGAAAGGTCTGAGTGAATTTCTTTTTCCAAAACACGCTCTAAATCTTCATCAAATCCTTGAATTAAAATAGATAAATTATCTGTCCCATCTCCCATAACATCAACCACTACAAGCAAATTATTTTGCTCAAAAATTGTACGTTTTTTTGTGGTAGCAAAAGGCTCAATCGTTGACTGAATGTTAGTTACATAATCATCATGTAAATTTGTTAAAAACTTTTTGGTATACTTATTAATAGTATATTTTTCAGTTATCATATGTGAATTTTGCATATCTTCACTAACTGCAATTGCCTTTAGAGTTGTTGTATTTTCAATAAAAATAGGCTCTTCATACTTTATACTATCAATCGTTGGAGTTGTACCATCGAGAGTATAATAAATTTGTGCTTCTTCTGTTATTGTACTTAAATGCAATAATTGAGCTTCATTATATACCCCACTTTGTATACTTGTTCTAGGGGTAGTTACCTGATTTTTATCGGGAACTTCATAATATTGCACCATCATTGGTGACGTTACCATATCAAACTTTGTAGCAATTGCCTTAATTGTAGTTGGTTGTGAAATATGTATAGGCTTACCATCGTATATAATTCCGTTTTCAACAGTAGTATTGCTACCATCTAAAGTATAATAAATTATTGTATCATCAGTTTTTGTTTCCAAAGTTATAAACTGTTCCTCATCAAAACTCCCCCCCAAAACATCTGGCATAGGCATAGAAACTTGCCCAAGGTCAAAAGTTGAACTATTGTAGATGCTATTTGATGAGTTACTCAAAAATGGGTCACTCGATAATCCTTCATATCTAAAATAATTAGAAATTTGCCCATCTTCATCTAAATTATTTGCTATAACTGTGCGTCCATTAACTTTAATCCAACTGGTATCTTGAGAAAAACTTACTTTTTGTGGAGTATTCTCAAAATTTACTCCATCATATTCAATATTTGCTTCTACAATAATTAAATCCCCATTAAATGTTACTTCAGATTTAACAGTCAACTTTTGAAATTCTGTTGATTTATCCCCTTTAATTAATACACTTTTTGGTGCATTTACAATTACATTTTGTGCAGATAAACCTGTTAATAAAATTTCTTCCCCACCCTCTATGTAAAGCGTACCTTTAATCTCAACATTATCAAGATTTATAATTCCTTCTGATACCCCAGAAGTTATATATGCATCACCTTCTATAATTGTATTTTTTAAATTAATATCGCCATTTGCAATAAATAAGTTTCCTTCAACTATTTCAAATGAGTAATTTCCAGCATCTTTAATAAAAGTATTTGTTAATCTATCTAATAAAACAGCAAATTCTGCCTGAGTAATAGGTTCTTGTGGATTAATTTGCCCATCACTCCTACCTTCTATATAGCCTTTTTGCACAAAAATCTCCACTGCATCTTTTGCCCAGCTAGATACTTGGTTATCTGCTGTATCTGTTATAAAATAAGCAATTTGATTATCAGTCAAATTATAAGCTTGTGACAAAGCAAAAATCACTTCCTCTCTTGTTGCTAAATCATTCGGTCTAAAACTTGTTCCATAATCGTTCATGATATGTTGGCTAGTCACTGCATTTACTGCATTTGCGTACCACTGCACATTTTCTACATCATCATAATATTTTGATTGAGACACACTAAATCCAAATAATTTTTGTAAATACATTGCTACTTCAGCACGTGTTACATAATCATTTGGTCTAAAATTTGTGTTATTAAATTCTTCTAAAACGCCAAAACTTTGTATCTTTGTTATGCTATCTTCTGCCCAATGCGCGTCTATATTATTTTCTGTTGCATAAATTTGCATAAAATTTGTGTTGGAACTAATAGTTAACCCTAAAATTAATGCTAGTTTCCTTTTCAATTTCTTACTCATAATATATTCCTTCCTATAAATATCTAGTCTTGTCATTCTTATTTTGTGTAAAATAACCCTGTCTAAATTATAACACTTTTTGAAGAAAAAACAATTTTTATACAACTAATATGCCATTACCAATTTTATACAACCAATAATCGACATTTTATAATAATTATTATATCGACTTATTCCTAAAATAACTTTTCTCTACTCCTTATTTTACACAGAAAAATAGACTATAAAAAACATCTATAGTCTATTTTTTATTTTATTGATATAAAATAGTTATACAAAGTGGGGCCGCCAAAACTGCATGACTATTTATTGTCTGGATTACTTCTGTCCCTGCTTTAGAGCCATTTACAACTATATTCCACTCTCCAACTACTGGTAATTCGACCTCGCAAGTTATTTCATTGCTATTATAAACTACAAAAATATTTTTCCAATTATCACCATTTGCATTATCTTTTAAAACAAAACTCACTACGTTATTATCCTGACGCAAAATTTCTAGGTGCGTTCTAACTAGCTCCTCATTTGCCATTCTAAAGGCTGGGTGTTCTTTTCGTAGATTAATTAAACCTTGATAGTAGTTAAAAACTTTTATAAATTTATCTTTATTTTCCCATCTAATCATATTTATACAATCAGGACTTTTATAACTGTTATGGTCACCAAATTTTGTACGTAAAAATTCATCTCCCGCATGGATAAAAGGAATTCCCTGAGAAGTTAACACTATCGCATTTGCAAGAACACTACGTTGAACTAATTCATTTGAAAATGGATTTTCTTCATTTACAATATGATATGGTGTAGCATTTTTTACTGCTATTTCAACATCTTCACCTTCTTGGTTTGTAATAAATCCTAAATTTTCGTTTTGACCTTGAGTTTTGACTACTTTATCCCACAAATTTAAATTATCATGAGCAGTTATATAATTTATCGTTTCTGTTGGGCTTGATGAAATTGTATCAATAGAGCCTGCTACCCCTATTGCAATTTGAGGTTCTAAAAACGGTGCGCCTGTTGCAAATCCAGTTGTTTCATCATCACTACCACCCTTAATTGCCTCTCTAAAATTATCATTAAATACAGCAAAATTATTTCCTTTTTGAGTTCCTTTTATTGTTTGCAAATATTCGGGTAATGCCGACCCTCCTGCCTGCCAAGGTTCTCCATAAACAATAGTACTTGGGTTAACTTTTTGCAACGCAGAAGTCAACATTTTTATTGTATCCGTATCTATTAATCCCATTAAATCAAATCTAAACCCATCTACATGGTATTCATGTTGCCAATATAATACTGAGTCCACAATATATTTGCGTACCATTGGCCGTTCTGATGCAACTTCATTTCCACAACCAGAACCATTTGTAAAATATCCATCATCATTTGTACGGAAATAATATTCAGGTGCAATTTTTCCAAATGCATGGTCAAAAATACTAAATGTGTGATTATAAACTACATCTAAAATTACTCTTAATCCATGCTCATGAATTGCCTTTACCATCTCCTTAAACTCTGTAATACGAGCGGTTGGCTCTAATGGATTAGTTGAGTAACTCCCTTCTGGTACATTATAATTTTGTGGGTCATACCCCCAGTTATATTTGCGACCTTTATAAGTATCATCAGTTATTCGAGTTTCATCTATTACATCAAAATCATAAGATGGAAGTAGATGAATATCTGTAATTCCTAGCTCCTTAATATGAGGAAGACCTACAGTATTTCCTTCTTTAGTCGTTAGTTGTACTTCTGTAAAAGCTTTAAAAGTTCCATTATTTTCAAACGCAATATTTTTATCCATAGACATATCTCTAATATGGAGTTCATAAATAATAGCGTCTGTTGGCGATTTTTGCGCTATAAATTTATCGTTATCCCAGTTTTTTGGGTTAGTTTTTTGTAAATTAACAATAGCTGTTCGCTTACCATTTACAGAAACAGCCGTAGCATAGGGGTCTACCGTTATAGTTTGAGAGTTGTCTGCAAAAGTTAATTCATACATATAAAATTTACCTTCTAAATCACTCTCTAAAGTTGCTTTGTACTCTCCATTTTCTCCTGCAATCATTAAATGTTTAGTTGGAATTTCAGCATCTTCAGCAGTGTTATAAATTAGTAAATCAACTTTGGTAGCTGTTGGAGCCCACAAAATAAATTCGCTCTTTTCAATAGAGTAACCGTTTCCAAGTTTACCCTCATAAGTATATTCATTTAAAATATTTCTCATTCTTACAGAAATTGAGTCTGCTCCTCTAATCCCTACTTCATAATTCTTTTTTGGATCAATAGTTGCACCTTTTAATGTAAGTTTGTAATGACAATCATATACCACTTCTGCAAAAAACTTAAAAAAAGTTTTATCTTGCTTAATAAAAAAGTTTTGTACTTCATCAATATTTTCTTTTGTGGCTACAAAGATTTCCACTGACGACTCTGCAAATGCATTTTGTAATCTTCTTTCATTCATATTACTTATCCCCCTTAAAATAAAACTTTTTCTAACGACTTCTATCTATGATTTTTTATTGCAGTTGCCATATGTTTATCTTTTCCACAAATATGATCGATAATCCATTCCACAATGAATTGTAAAATTTCTCTAATGGTTGCATCATCAACATCTAAATTGGCATCTTGCACAATATCTTCTATTTTTTCTAAAAACTGCTCGTGTTCTCTTCTATGCTTTTCATAGTCATGATAAGCAATTTGTTTCATAAGTTTTTCTTCTGTTGCAAAGTGTACCGTTGCATACAAAACTAACTCATCTAAAATATCATGAACCTCTTCGTACTTATCATCATTATCTCTATCCAATGAAGCTTTGGCCTTTCTGGCTATTTCAAAAAGTTTTTTGTGCTGCTTATCAATAACAGAAAACCCAACTTTGTACTTATCACTCCATTTAATAATCATTTACTTACTCCTTTCAAAATTTTCATCATGTCAATAGTTAAAGTTTAACCTAAATATATTCGTTAATTTTATTATGTAATAAATTCTCAAAAATTTCAACCAATATGCCCTAAAAAATTTTATTTATCCTAAAATTAAACAAGCCAAGTTAGCCCTCTTTCCTAACCTGACCTATAAACTTTATTTGTTAAACTCAATTATTGCCTCTGCCATTAATTTATCTTTTTCACAAATATGTTCCATAATCCAATCTACTACAAATTCCAAAATTTCTTTTAACATATTATCATCAAAATTTGTGGCTAACGCATTAACTCTTTCTGTTGCCTTTAACAGAAATTGTTTATGTTGCTCCTTATGCTGTTCATAAAACTCATAAGAAATTTGCTCCATAAAATCCTCTTCAGTTTTAAAATGAGATTCAGCATATGCATAAAGCTCATTTAAAATTACATAAATATTCTCTTCCTTACTCTCATCTGGCTCTCTTAAAGCTAATGTTGCCTGATTTGCAATGTTAAACAATTGCTCATGTTGCTTATCAATAGCAGGCACACCCACCTTATACTTATCATTCCATTTAAGTAACATTTTATCGATATCCTCTCTAGTAAAATTTTATTATCATATATAATATCGTAAATTTATAAGTTTTTATTCATATTTCTTATAGTAATTCCCATATCTTTATCATTTCCATAAATATGCCCAATTAGCCATTCCACCAAAATATTCAAAATTTTTCTTAGCATATTATCATCAACATCATGTATAGCCTTAGTTATAATTTCCTCAACTTCCATCAAAAATTTATCATGGCTAGCCTTATGTTCCTTAAAATTTGGATAATTATTTTCTTTCATAATTCTTTCTTCAGTTTCAAAATGCATCTTGGAATACGCAACAAGTTCATCTAAAATTTCTAGTGTTTCATCATATTTATCAGTAGAATGACGGCGCAAAAGTTTATAGGCTCTATCAATAATTTTGAATAATTGCTTGTGTTGCTCATCTATTATAGGTATGCCAACTTCATATTTTTTCTTCCACTTTAACATGGTACTCCTCCTTATAATATGTAAAATAGGTATCTTTCTTTTGTGTAATAGTTAAAAATTTGTTGTTATACCTATTATTATTTTAGCATAAGTGCTAATAAAAAACCAACCTGAATTTATATTTTCAAGTTGGTTTATATAATTATTTTGTTATTTCCAAAACCATATTTTTATCATTTCCATAAATATGCCCAATTAGCCATTCCACCAAAAAATTTAAAATAGCTCGTATTGTATTATCTGTCAAATCATCATAAACTTTGCTTATCATTTCTTCTATTTCAAATAAAAATTCATCATGCAACTTTTTGTGAGCAATATAATTACTAAAATTCCCTTGCAACATAATTTGCTCCTCAGTTTCAAAATGAAATCTAGTATAATCTTTTAGCTCATCTAAAACAGCCCTAACCTCTTCATATTTATCAAAAGTTTGTTGATGAAGAATGCCATTTGCCTTTTGAGCTATTTGTATTAACTTTTGGTGTTGCTCATCTATTATAGGATTTCCTACATTATATTTATCATTCCATTTAATTAACATCATCAAATTTTCACCTTCTAACCTTTTTGCTATATCCATTATTATACTATTTATTTATTAACGGAGCTTTGCATTTGTGAAAATAAAGTTAAATAATATTTGGAAAATTTTGGTTTGCACCTTAAATATAATTAAAGTATACTAAAGAAAATTTTTACGCTTTATCCAAATTTTACTTTAGTTTGAGCCTAATTATAACATAATTTTTTAATTTATCTGAAAAAATAGGACACAAAAGGTACATTATCACGATTTTTCAAATTTGAAGTTTTCATATGGCTTTTATGAAGAAATTTTTAAAAATCAAGTCAACTCCATTTTTCATACAAAAAAACCTATAGACTAAAAAATCTATAGGGCTGAGTCTCTTTTTATTAATTTTGTTTCTAGTGTAATTTGCTTATTGCTACTTTTATTATGTAACACATCTAATAAAATATCAACACTCAAACTGGCCATCTCTATCATTGGCTGCTTAATCGTTGTAATAGGAGGGTTATAATATTGACCAATATCCATTCCATCAAACCCCATTACTGAAACGTCTTTTGGAATAGTTCTTCCACTATCTAAAATTGCTTTGCAAGCTCCTATTGCCATAATATCTGATATTGCAAAAATAGCTGTAATTTCAGGAAAATCTAATAATAGTTGCTTTGTTTTTTTGTATGCAATATCATACTTAAAATCGCCTTCTATAATATAACTATTTGTTAAATTGGCTTCTTTAAGAGCTTTTTCATATCCCTTTTGACGAAGTACCCCAATTTTTTTATCACTGCTATCACCTATAATAATAGCAATATTTTTGTGATTTGTATCTATCAAATATTTTGTAGCAATATATCCAGCTTTTTCGTTGTCAATCCCAATTACTGATAAAATATTATTAGGGGTAGTTATTTTTGTATCTACAGATGCCAAAACTATTGTTACTGGTAAATCTTTTAAATAATCTTCTAGCTTTGCATCAAAATTCCCTCCTAAGCAAATTACTCCTTGTAGCCGTTTTTCTTTTATAAATGCAACTAGTTTATCTATTTCATTAGTTGTGTTGTAGTCGTAATGCTGTACTATCATATCATATCCAGTTGTGCCAATTGCCGACTGAATTACTTCTAACATTTCGGCAAAAAACGGATTGAATATTCCCTTTACAAGAACCCCTATCGTTTTTTGGTTGCTACTTTTTAAAATTCTAGCACTATTATTAGGAATATAATTATTTTCTTTCATAATCTTTAATATGTTTTGTCGAGTTTCCTCTTTTACGTCTGGGTGGTTATTTAAAACTCTTGATACGGTGCTAACCCCAACGTTTGCAAGCCTTGCAATATCTTTAATGTTCATTCCTATCTAATCCCCTGTTTGTTGTTTATCAATATAGGCCATAATACAATCACACTGTGTTTGAATATGCTCTGTCGCTAATTTTCCTGCCAAATCTGCATCATGCAATTTTAATGCTTTTAATATATTTATATGCTCAGTCAAAATTCTTTCTCTATCATGAGCGTGTTTTAGATATGCTACTCTATAACGCTGAACTTGTTCCCTCATTGTGTTAAACATTTGTATTAATCGTTCGTTGTCTGTAGCATTAAAAATAATTTCATGAAATTCTACATCTTTTATAATCATCTTATCCATATTATTTTCATAAAGAGCAACTTCATAATCTTTAATTGTTTGTTCTAGTGCCAAAAAATCTTGCTGAGTTAGTTGCCTGCACACAATTTTGGCCGCCAATGCCTCAAGTGCGCCTCTTACTTCTAATACATCTGCTATATCTTTTTTTGTAAAAGGAGCAACCTGAGCACCTTTTCTTGGTATCATAATAACTAAACCTTCTAACTCCAATTTTCTTAGTGCTTCTCTGATAGGGGTACGGCTTACACCCAACCTTTCTCCTAATTGAATTTCCATAAGGCGTTCTCCTGGTTGCAATTCTCCCTCCAAAATTGCCTGCCTTAATGTATGAAAAACAATATCTCTTAATGGTTGGTATTCCGTCATTGATATTTGAACCTTATCTAGTGCCATATTTTCTCCCCTTTTTTAAGTCTGGATAGTAGGTGCTAGTAACATAGACTTCTCGTAATCTATAAACCTCTCTAAAATAACTCGCTACTCGTATACAATCTTCTTTGGTATTAAATATGCCAAATACTGTTGGGCCACTTCCACTCATCATACTAGCCACTGCCCCTTGCTCTATCATCGTTTTTTTAATTTTTTCAATTTGTGGATATTGTGCAATAGTTACTTCTTGTAAAACATTTTCCATGTGAGAAAATATATACTTTGTATCACTTCTTCCTATTGCTTTAACTACCTTATTTGTTTGCGGGTGTACTCTTATATCAGGAACAGATAAACTTTGGTATATATGTTGTGTTGATACGCTAATATTTGGTTTTACTAACAAAATATGTGTATAAGGCAAAGGTTTTAGTACTGTTAATACTTCACCAATCCCTTCTGCTAATACTGTTCCTCTTAAAATACAAAACGGCACATCTGCCCCAAGTTTTACGCCCATTTCCATAAGCTGTCTTTTTGTATATCCAGTCTTAAACATTTTATTTAAGCCAACTAACACAGTAGCCGCATTACTACTACCTCCAGCAAGCCCTGCAGCAACTGGTATTCTCTTCAAAATATCAATATACACACCGTTTTTTATACCAGTTTCTTCTATAAATAATTGTGCGGCTTTATATGCTATATTTTTTTCGTCAGTCGGCAACCAACTTATGTTACTCTTAACTTGTATTTTTGGACTTTTTGTTTTTGTAATTTGAATAGTATCATGAAGATTTATAGTTTGCATTATCATTCTCAAGTTGTGATAGCCATCTTCACGTTTACCAACAACATCTAAGGTCAAATTTATTTTAGCTTTGGCTCTTAGTCTTATAGTGTCCATCTTTTCTCCTTAACTTTTTTGTTTTTTTTATTATAAACCCTAAAAAAAGGTAAAGTCAACGTATATCGTAGCCAATACAAAAAAAGGCTATCTTTAAAGATAACCTTTTAACTACAAAAATATTCAGTTATTCCAATGAAACTTTTATTCTAACACAAAGTAATTTTTAATTTTATATTATTTTTATTTATTTTATTAATTTCTAATTTTATAGTTTTATATTATGATAAACTTCAATACATAATTATTTACAAAAAAAGGTTATCTATAAAAGATAACCATAAGTACAAAAAGATTTAGTTATGTTGACTACATCATCATATTAAATGATGAACCAGTTCCTAACATATTACCTTGTAACACAAGTTGATATTGCGCCATAGCAGCAGCAGTAACTTGGCTAGTAATAGTTTCTGAATAATCTGTATCCATTAACTCACTATACGCATCTAATGTATTTTGTGCAGTTTGAGCGTTGTTATTAAACTGAGCTGTTAAGCTGTTTGTACTTGCTCCTACTTCACTTTGTAAACTACTAACAAAATCTTGCGCTGTAGATAATGTATCTAATGCTGAAGCTGTATCTAACCCTTCAAAGTTAGAAAGCCCAAGACTTTCAATGCTTAATTCTCCAACTGTACCATCAAATAAAGACTTTGTGTTAAACTCTGTATCTGATGCAATTGATGAGATACTTTCTTTTAAGTAACTAAGCTCATCATTGATTAAAGAACGATCAGCATCAGTCATAATACCATTAGAAGATTGTAAAGTTAACTCTTGCATTCTTCCTAAGCTATCTTGAACACTGCTTAACGCTCCATCAGCTACATTATAACGGTTGATTTCTGTAGAAACATTGTTATTTGTAACATTTAAATTGTTGTATGAAGATAATAATTTTTGAGCAATTGCCATACCAGCAGCATTATCTGCCGCACTATTTATCTTCTGACCACTCGATAATTTTTCTTCTTCTTTCTTTTGCTCTTCACGTCGTTTGGCAGCTTCTTCGGCCATATCTGGAGCAGTATTTAATTTTTGAGATTGCTCTAACTTATTTATCATACTAGTTGAATAAAAGTTAGAAGACCCCCCTATAGCACTGATTGACATACGTTTCACCTCACTTAATAATTATAGTGTTTTATTCACATAAGTATATTCGACACAAACCATTAATGATATAATAGTTTATCTAAATTATGGATAAAAAATATGAAATTTTTGTTAATAGAATGATTAAATTTTAACAGACAAACCCTCTAATAAATGTAAAATTTGTTTAGTTACAAAAAGTAACTATAATACTTTATTGTGCGTACTTTACAAAAATTACAATGCTATATATTATATAATCATAAATAATTTGGAGGAACTGTAATGAATATACAACAAATTTATGAAGCATTTGATAAAATCGGTTGTCTAACTTTTGCCACAATAAATGACGATTACCCCGAAACTCGAATAGCTCACCTAAGAGTATATGATGAAGATGGAATTTATTTTATGACAATGAATACAAAGCCATTTTACAAACAACTAACTACAACCCAAAAAAGATAACCGACGTTACCCAACGATGGTAGCCTTTTGTATTCACTGTGCAAAAGGAGAAATTTTTAAGTACGATTTTGAGAAAATTGTTATGCCTCACAAAATTTATAGAAAACGTTTTTGTTATGGAGGATTATCTTTTGACAAACCCGGTCTTACAATTACAAATAAATGTATAAATTGTGGTAAGTGCAAAAAAGCTTGTTCTTTTGATGCTATATTTAAGGAAGAAACTCAATATAAAATTGATGGAAACCGTTGTGATGAATGTGGAAGTTGCTACTTGGTATGCCCTGCTAGTGCTGTTATTCACAAAGGAAATTAGGAGGAATTTATGAATGTACAATCTGTAATTAGATTAAACCAAATTTTATTGGAGGAGGAGCAGGACTTTCAACATTTGATGGTCAACGATTTGATAAATACTTAGGGGATTTTGGAGCAGAAAAATTTATTTTAATCGTTATGTAGATAACAAATCAAAATTTTATATTTAGAATTAGGTATAGAAAATAACACTCCAGCAATAATAAAATACCCATTTTGGAGGCTTACACACGAAAATAAAAATTCCAATTACGTTTGCATAACCCTTGATGATGCGTATGCCCCAGAAGAAATTCAAAAGCGCTCACTTTGTATAACTGACGACATCGCAAAAATAATTTATGATGTGAAAGATTTATATTAATGGATTGTTATTCAAAATTTTGCATACACTAATTTTATACTATTATAACTGAGGCTAGGGACAATTCCTTGCCTTGATTTTTTATATAAGGGGGATTTTTTATGATTATAGTAACCACTGACCACATTCCTAGTAAGGAAATTAAAGATATTGTTGGCTATGTTCAGGGTGGAACAATTTGCAAAAAAAATTTGGGTAAAGATAGTTCCATTTCATTTATGATGGGTGGAGAATTAAATTTATTTGCTGAGATGCTTGTTGAGGCCAAACACGTTGCCTTAAATCATATGGCTAACGATGCAAAAAGAGGTGGAGCTAATGCTATCATTGGACTAAGAGTAATCCAAACACCTGTAATGCAAGGGGCTATCGAGATTTTTGTATATGGAACTGGTGTAGTAATTTAACATAATGGTATCAAATTTTAAACATAACACAAGGTTAATCTTTTGGTTAGCCTTTTTATTTTTGATAATTTTAAAAAACCCTAATCCCTGTTGTGAGATTAAGGTTTTTTATTATAATTTATGTAAAAATGAAGACTATCTATAGTAGTCCTCATCTTCTTCTGCTTTTGGTTCTTCTGCCACTTTGGGTTTTATCATTGAGCCAATCCACATTTTAAACACATATATAATTACTATTAATGTTCCAAACATAGATAATAGGCTTAAAAAGTTATACATACCATTTTCTAATATAGTAGTACTCATAGCTTTCATTAACTTATTTACGCTATGACGATTTCCATTAAAAAAATAATCTATACTAGAATGGATAATTGGGTTGTTTATTAAAGTTAATATTATGCCTACAAAAATTCCTATTAAATCTTTTTTGTGTTCGTTCATATTTAACACCTCACAGTCGAATAAGAAATTTTATTTGTTAATACTATTATACTATATTATGTTTATGAATACAATTAGTTGTATATTACTTTTAAAATTTTGTGAGTTGTCCTAATTAAATTAGTTATTTTTTATATATTTTTATATATACCAAACAATAAATAAAAGTCTAGCATACTAAATATATACTAGACTTTTATTTATTATTTATTATTTACCACTAAATGGTATAAAGTCCTAACTCCAACGCCAGTTCCACCTTTTGGGCAAATATCTGTATTCGATTTTGACCACGCTGTCCCTGCAATATCAAGGTGAAGCCAAGGAGTATCTCCCACAAATTCTTGAAGAAACATTCCTGCTGTAATCGAACCACCATATGGACCACCAGAGTTTTTGATATCTGCAAAATCCCCTTTGATTTGAGCTTTAAAACTATCATCATTTGGTAATCTCCAGAATTTTTCTCCAGTACGTTTTCCTGCTTTTTCTAAATCATTGTAAAACTCTGTGTTATTTGAAATTACTCCAGTAATATTTGTTCCAAGAGCCGCAAGTACTGACCCTGTAAGCGTTGCAATATCAACAACTTTATCTACTTTTTCATTTTCTGTAATATATGTTATAGCATCAGCCAAAGTTAAACGCCCTTCTGCATCAGTATTAATAACTTCGATAGTTTTTCCATTCATAGCCGTAACTAAATCTCCAGGTTTATAGCTTCCTCCAGAAATCGTATTTTCACAAGCCGCCACAACTGCTACAACGTTTGCCTTAACTTTATTCAATGCAAATGCACGCATAACCCCAACAACTGTAGCACTTCCAGACATATCATTTTTCATAGCTTCCATACCAGTTGCATGTTTAATTGAATATCCACCAGTATCAATTGTAAGACCCTTTCCTACCAGCCCCATGCAAGTTTCATTTTCAGGGTCACCATTATAACGCATAATAATAAAGCGTGGTAGTCTATCAGACCCTTTACCAACTGCCCAAAATGCGCCCATTTTCATTTCTTGAATTTTGTGTTCATCAAAAACTTCTACTTCAAAACCACATTCTTGACCTTCTTTAACAGCAATATCAGCCAAAACTTCAGGATACATTTCACATGGAGGCTCATTTACTAAATTTCTAGCAAAGTTAATACTATGAGCAATATTAATTGCATGTTCAAGTTTTTCTAAGATTTTATCTTTTTTCTCTTGTGGATACCCATCAATAAATCCTTCTGAAGTATGCTCATCTTTTTGAGATTTATATTTATTAAACGTATAATTTGCAAGAACTACACCTTCTGCAAATGCCGTTACTACCTCTCCTGCGCACATTTGTTTTGCCTGAATAAAATTAAGTACATAAGTTTTAGCTTTAAGCTTATTAATTTGTTTTATAGATTTGGCTACTGCATTTGTAAACTTTTCTTTAGTTAAATCTTCAAATTTTCCAAGACCAACTAAAATCGTAAACGAGGCATCACTATTTGTAAAATAAAAAATTTGCTCGTCTTTTCCTCCAAAAGCCTCTTTGTCTACCCATACTTTCAAACTTTCATCATCTTTAATATTATCCTCATACACAAATTTTATATGTGCATCAACTTGTTCTAAGTTATTTTCTTTTATACTTAGTTTCATAATTCTACTCCTTTTCAATTTTGAGATATGTAGTATAGTCTATTATTATACTTGTACTATGTCAAGCCAAACGCTTCAATTGGTTATCATTTTCAAATTTTCAACATTTACCCTTACAAATTCTCAATAGATTATTAACTACTTTTCCACACGAAAAATATGTTGCTCAATTAGTTTACAGCAAATATTTTAAACAGATGTAAAAATTTTGTTAAAAATTCTATTAAGTTAGTACTATTGCCATAACAAATTTTTAATTTATAGTACAAATTTACTAATTTAATTCAAATTAACTCTGCCAAATTTTTATAACAAAAAACCCTAAACTGGGTTTAGGGCTAAATTTTTTACATTACCATTTGTTGTTTTAAAGTTTGTGCTTGTTCGTCACTTGTAATTCGTGCCAAAATCTCAAATCCAAATTCCATTGATGCACCAGGTCCAATTGCTGTAATCAAATTTCCATCAACAACAACTCTTTCTCTTTTTACATTCGCATTAGGAATTTCAATAGTTGGATATCCTGTAACCGTTCTATTTTCAAGTAATTCCCATCTTCCCAAAATACTTGGTGCTGCACAAATTGCACAAACCCATTTATTTTCATCATTTAAAAAAGAAGAAACTGCTTCTTTTAGCTTAGTCATCTTAAAATATTTCTCCGTTCCAGGCCCACCTGGTAATATAATCATATCCAGCTCGCTAAAATCCACCTCATCTAAAACGGTATCCATTGTTATATTAATTTTTTGAGAGCTAGTAACTTCTTTCCCTTTCAAACCAATTAGGCTAACATTTAATTTTCCACGACGTAAAATATCAACTACAGCTAGTCCCTCTAATTCTTCAAATCCGTTTGCAAAAACTACTCCAATATTCATAAGAGCCTCCTAAAAATAAATTTTCTTTATTATAGCATTATGGATTTATTTGTTCAATAGTTGGTCATACTATTAAATATAAAAGGGCTTCGTGGAGAGAATTGGAAAATCCCTATAGTTGTAATAGGGTATAATATTTGATATACTGTATTCAGTCAAATATTTCAGATTTAGGCATTATAAATATAGGAAAAAAGAGGGTGTTATAGTTGAAAAACTTAGTGGAAAAAATATTTGGTAGCCACTCACAACGTGAACTAAAAAGGTTAGAACCAATTATTCAAAAAATCGAATCATACGACAGTGCCATGGCGCAACTTAGCGATGATGAACTAAAGGCAAAAACAGAAGAATTTAAAACACGTTATCAAAATGGTGAAAGCCTTGATGCTATGTTGCCTGAGGCATATGCTGTTTGTCGTGAGGCCTCTAGTCGTGTACTTAATATGAAACACTACCGAGTACAATTAATTGGTGGTACAATTTTACACTTCGGTCGTATTGCAGAGATGAGAACAGGGGAAGGGAAAACTCTAGTTGCAACTTTACCTGCATATTTAAACGCACTTTCTGGAAAAGGTGTACACGTTGTAACAGTTAATGATTACCTAGCTCAACGTGACTCTGCTGAGATGGCACAGGTTCATAACTTCTTGGGGTTAACAGTAGGCTGTATCTTAAGTAATATGGATAATAATGCACGTCGTGATGCGTACAATTGCGATATTACTTATGGAACAAATAACGAATTTGGGTTTGATTATTTAAGAGATAATATGGTACTATACGCTGATCAAATGGTTCAACGTGAGCTAAACTTCGCAGTAATTGATGAGGTTGACTCTGTTCTTATAGATGAAGCTAGAACACCACTTATCATTTCAGGAAGTGGAAATAAATCTACGCATCTTTATAAGGCGGCAGATATCTTTGTTCGCCGACTAAAAAAAGGACAACTATTAGGCGAAGAATCTGCAATGGCCACTCTTATGCGTGAAGAAATAGAAGAAGAGGGAGATTTTATTGTTGATGAAAAACAACGTTCTGTAACATTAACAGAAGATGGGGTTAAAAAAGCTGAACAATATTTTGGTATAGAAAACTTGGCTGACCCAGAAAATATGGAAACTCAACATCACATTACAATCGCACTAAAAGCCCACAACTTAATGCATCTTGAGAAAGATTACATCGTAAGTGATAAAGGTGAAATCGTTATCGTTGATGAATTTACAGGTCGTCTAATGGACGGTAGACGTTATTCAGATGGTCTTCATCAAGCGATTGAGGCAAAAGAAGGCGTTGAAGTTCAAAAAGAAAGTAAGACTCTTGCAACAATTACATTCCAAAACTACTTCAACCGTTACAACAATAAAGCAGGAATGACAGGTACAGCACTTACGGAAGAGGGAGAATTTAGGGATATTTATGGTATGGACGTTATCGTAATTCCTACAAATAGACCAATTCAACGTATTGACCATTCAGATATCGTATTTAAAACAGAAGAAGCAAAATTTAATGCACTTATTAAAGATATCAAAGAATCATACGATAAGGGACAACCTGTTTTAGTTGGTACTGTAACAATTGATACTTCTGAACATCTTAGTAAATTACTAAAGCAAGCAGGTATTAAACACCAAGTTCTTAACGCAAAATACCATGCCAAAGAAGCTGAAATCGTTTCTGAAGCTGGGCAAAAAGGCGCTGTAACAATTGCTACAAACATGGCTGGTCGTGGTACAGATATCAAGTTGGCTAAAGGAATTCAAGAAATTGGTGGATTAAAAATTATTGGTACAGAACGCCATGAATCACGTCGTATAGATAACCAGTTAAGAGGGCGTGCTGGTCGTCAAGGTGACCCTGGAGAGTCTAGGTTTTATCTGGCTTTAGAAGATAATTTAATGAGATTATTTACACCAGAAACAACACTGAAAATGTTTGATACACTAGGATTACCAGATGATGAGCCTATTGAACACAAAATTTTGTCAAAGGCTATTGAGAGAGCGCAAACTAAAGTTGAGAGTAATAACTACGGAATTCGTAAACATCTTTTAGAATATGACCGTATTATGAATGAACAACGTGAGATTATTTATGAAGAAAGATACAAAGTTCTTAAAAACGAAAATTTACGTGAAAATATTTTAAAAATGGCCAAAGAAGTTATCAATATTACTGTAACTAATGGGCTTGCAGGTGCTGAATATCCTGAAGATTGGGAATTGGCAAAACTGATGGAGCATCTATCAACAATCATTCCATATGAAGATGTTACTTTTACAGAAGAAGAACAAAAAAATCTTACAGAAGAAAAGCTCAAAGATTTACTTTATGAAAAGGCTATAGAAATTTATACACAAAAAGAAACTGATATGGGAGATAAACTTCGTGAAATTGAGCGTGTTATTTTATTAAAAGTTATCGATCAAAAATGGATGGATCACCTTGATAATATCGAGCAGATGCGCCAAGGGGTTAATTTACAAGCTTATGGACAACGAAATCCAGTTGTTGAGTATAAGTTTTTAAGTTTTGAAATGTTTGAAGAAATGATAGAAAATATCCAACAAGAAACTATAAAAGCATTATTCCATGTAAAACCAGCTAATCAAGAAATGAAACGTGAACACGTATTACAACCAACGGCTACAAACCTTACAGATACAAGCTTAGGAGCTAAACCTAAAGTTAAAACAGATAAGATTGGTCGTAATGATGATTGTACTTGTGGAAGTGGAAAAAAATACAAAAATTGCTGTGGAAAATTTAGATAAGACTTTAAAAAGAAGATGTGGATTATACATCTTCTTTTATTTTTTGCCTAACATTCATAAGGGTAAAACCTAGTAAATTCAATCCATTCCAACTATAAGGCTCAAAAATTCTCTCATCATTTGCACTCATACCAATTCCCCAAATAGTATCATATGGGCTAGCCTCAACTAATACTTTTTCATCTGTGGCTAATAAAAAAGATTTTAGCTTAGGATTTTGGGAAAACTTCTGTAGATTTCCTTCAAAAACAATACCTTCTCTACAATTTTGCCAAGTACCTTCATTAAATCCCTTAACTTTACGCCCAAAATTTTTAATTTCTTTTTGAGAATTAGAATTTAAAATCTTATCTAACATTTCTAAATCTCCAAATACCCGTGCCTTTTGTGCCATCATAAATTGCTCCATACACCAATAGACTTGTCCATTATATTCAAACTTTGCTTCAAACCATTGACTCAAACAACTTGCTCCAATACTCCCATTCTTTGTAGGTCTATGCCCCCAAAATGTTAAATATTCTGGTTCAAATCCAATAGAAATTTGCATCTTTAAATACTCTAAATTATACATAAAATCTATCTCCCTTAACGTTATTTATCATAAGTATAACATTTTTCCATATTATTATATAGTATGTACTCCAAATTTAAATAGTTGAATATATAATTTGGTGTAATATATGGTATAATAAATAATAAACCATTTAGGAGGAACTTTTATGTTAGAGTTTATCGGAAACACACCGTTAGTAAAGGTGAGTAATTTAAGCACAGTTAACCCAAATATTTACTTAAAATTAGAAAAAAATAACCCTTCAGGTAGTGTAAAAGATAGGGCAGTTTATTTCATGATTAATGAACTTGAAAAACAACAAAAAATCGAACGAAAAAGCACTTTAATAGAAGCATCTAGTGGAAATACTGGAATTTCTTTGTCTATGATTGGAAGTTTAAAAGGATATCGTGTACTTATCGTTATGCCTGAAAACATGAGCCAAGAGCGCCAAACTATTATGAAAGCATACGGTGCAGAACTAGTTTTGACGGACAAAGCATTAGGTATGAAAGGTGCAATTGATAAAATGAATGAACTGTGTGAGCAAAATCCAGACTACGTTCAATTTGGACAGTTTACAAATTCAGCTAATGTCATGGCACACTATGAAACTACGGCTCAAGAAATTTTAAGAGATTTACCAAATATTGATATTTTTGTTGCTGGAGTAGGTACAGGGGGTACAATTACAGGGGTTGGAACTAAATTAAAAGAAACTAATTCTAAAATTAAAATTATAGCTCTTGAACCTGCTAAATCACCTGTTATTTCTGGTGGGCAAAAAGGACCTCATGGTATTCAGGGAATTGGTGCTGGATTTATTCCTGATATTTTGGACACTGGTCTAATTGATGAGGTTATTACTATCGAAGAAGAGTCAGCACATTTTGCTATGAAATTTTTAGCTAAAAATTGCGGTATTTTAGCAGGAATTTCTAGTGGAGCAAATGTTCATGGAGCAACAATTATAGCTGAAAGGTACAAAACAAAAAATGTAGCCACAGTAATTTGTGATGGATATGATAAATATATGTCTTTAGAAATTTTGTAGGTGAGTATATGATTAAGGAAATTAAGCAAGACTTAAATTTTATATTGAAAAATGATGTTGCTGCACGCAATAAGCTTGAAGTTTTCTTGCTATATCCCTCTATTCATGTTCGTATTACTCATAGCATTGCACATAGATTATATATTCATAAGAGATTTTTTTCAGCTAGATTAATTTCTCAAATTGGACGATTTTTAACCGGTATAGAAATTCACCCTGGTGCAAAACTTAAAGGTGGTATTTTAATAGACCACGGTATGGGTGTTGTAATTGGTGAAACTGCTGAAATTGGACATCATGTTACAATCTTCCAAGGTGTAACTTTGGGGGGAACTCGTAATAATAAAGGTAAACGCCACCCAACCATTGGTAATAATGTTATAATTGGAGCTGGTTCTAAAGTTTTAGGACCTATTACAATTGGTGATGGCTCTAAAATTGGAGCAAATGCTGTAGTATTAAAAGATATGCCCAAAAATACAACCTTTGTTGGAGTCCCAGCCAAATCAACCAAATAAAAGAGAGTCCATTTTCTGGACTCTTTTTTATTTAACATCGTTATAATAAAATAGTAATAAACTTAGATATATCAAAAATTACAACTTCCTTCTCCTCAAGTAAAGCCATCAATTCAACCATCGTATTATAGTGATTTTCATGAGAATAAGCATCTTCTTTAGTTAACTTATGAGGTAAGTCATCGCTAATTATTTCTAAATTTGGCACAACATAATTTTCAAATAATAATGGTGATAACTCTTCATCAATACCTTCATCATTTTTATATGTATTATAATGCTTTATCCCCATAAAAATTTTATCTATTTCCTCAGTTGGTACATACTCCTCAAACTTGCTAACTGCCAAAGTTTCTTTCAATGCAGAAATAGTTTCTTCAATATATTCTTCAATCTCCTCTTGTACCTCACCGAAATATTCCTCAAAAATTTCATCTTGTGTTTCTTCGATGATAGCTTCTAAATGGTAATTATAAATTTCATCAATGCATTCTTCAGGTAATTCCTCAATTATATCTCCATCAGCATCAACATATTCACTAATTTCAAACGATACATTATCCAATAAATCATCATAATTACTTTGTAAGTACTCCTCCAAATCAAAACTGTCTGACACGGTTTCTGTAATATTTTGTAGAGTTTTATCTACTAATTCCAAGTAATATTCACTCATCTTATCATAAAATTCATTAATTGCATCATGTTGCACTTCTTCTAAATGAACAGAAAAATACTCCTCTAAATCAATTTCCTCTTCCTCTTCCTCAGGAATTTCAAGCCCTTGTTGATATAAATCATTTGCTGAAAATTGGTCGGCATCTATTTGATATAAAGGAAGTTGCATCTCCTCATTATCAATATGCGCAACAATTAAATCACTAACAATATCCCCTATAGAAATGGTTTGTCCTGTTTCTTTAAGTGCTAGTTGAATTGCAGAAATAATTTCATATGCCGAAGAAGTTATATTAATATTGATAGATTTTGTTTCTTGTTTTTCAACTTTACTAACCATGTATCTCATATTTTCACCCCACTAAATGCTCTTTTAAATATTTTGAAACTACTGATAAATCTTCGTTTATTACTAAATAAGCCTGATTATCAAAATACGTAGGTTCATTATTGATTATAATTAATTCAGCATAATTCATAAAAGGATAAACTGTGCTAACTAACAAGCTACTCCCCATGACAACTACATAATTGCTAGCTCCTGCTATTTCAAAAGCTTTCTCAATTGGCTCATCTTGTAAACAATCTCCATATAAAACTATATTTGGTCGAATGTAACCTTTACACCCCTTGATTTCACAATACACCTGATTTAAATAATCCTCAAAAGTAAATTGTGTTTTACACTTTGTACAATAAAACCCATCTGGTGTTAAAGTTCCATGAATTGCAGATACATTTTTTGAACCAGATTTTTGGTGTAACTCATCAATATTTTGCGTAATAACTCCTGTTATAAAATTATTTTGTTCAAGCTGTGCCAATAATATATGCGTAATATTAGGTTCAATTCTTATAGTTGGATCTAGATTATCTTTATAAAATTGCTTAACTTCCATTGGGTGAGTTTTGAGTGCCTCAACACTTAACAAAAATTCTGGTTGTAAATTATCTTCTCTCTCATCATTATATATTCCATTCTCGCCTCGAAAGGCCCTAATATTAGAAGCTACTGATACGCCTGCCCCAGTTATAACGTGTATAGTATTTTCATTAGCTTTAAATATTTTTACTAACTTGTCCAATTTATTTTTTATATCTGTTTGCATAGTCCCACCTCCTAAATACAAAAATCTATATTAAAATATAGCCTAAATTTAAATTTAATATACACTCCTCTAAAAAATTTTTAAGAAAACTTCTAAATTCAATTTTAGCTTTATAAATTCCAATTAAAATTCTAAAAATAAAATTTAGCTTTCATATA
Organism: Epulopiscium sp. Nele67-Bin005; assembly: GCA_002007365.1. Lineage (GTDB taxonomy): Bacteria > Bacillota > Clostridia > Lachnospirales > Cellulosilyticaceae > Epulopiscium_D. The sequence goes on from LNZR01000008.1 coordinate 34,756, forward strand.
AAATCTACAATTATATTATCATAACATAAAATACAAATCAACTTTATTTATTAATATATTTTTTTGCAAAATAAAAAAGCCATATCTAAGATATGACTTTTTTTAATACTGCCCCGAACCGGAATCGAACCAGTGACACGAGGATTTTCAGTCCTCTGCTCTACCGACTGAGCTATCGGGGCAAATTGCGGAAGCAGGACTTGAACCTACGACCTTCGGGTTATGAGCCCGACGAGCTACCAACTGCTCCATTCCGCGCTATTGGATAAATGGTGGGAGAAGGATTCGAACCTTCGAAGGCTGAGCCAACAGAGTTACAGTCTGCCCCCTTTGGCCACTCGGGAACCCCACCTTATTAAATTATAGCCGACGATCGGACTCGAACCGATAACCTGCTGATTACAAGTCAGCTGCTCTGCCAATTGAGCCACGTCGGCGTATGGTCGCTAGAGGGCTCGAACCTCTGACCCCCTGCTTGTAAGGCAGGTGCTCTCCCAGCTGAGCTAAGCGACCTTATTAAAACGACCCAGAAGGGACTCGAACCCTCGACCTCCGCCGTGACAGGGCGGCGTGCTAACCAACTGTACCACTGAGCCATATTATACACTCAAAACTAAATACAATTTCTAAATTAACTTCTTCAAAATCTACATCTAACCTAACTTTATAGGTCAAACCCTCGAACCATTAGTATTGGTCAGCTCCATATGTCACCATACTTCCACCTCCAACCTATCTACCTTGTCGTCTTCAAGGGGTCTTACTTCTTTTCAGAATGGGAAATCTTATCTTGAGGTCTGTTTCACGCTTAGATGCCTTCAGCGTTTATCTTTTCCAGACTTGGCTACTCTGCTATAGACTTGGCAGTCTAACAGATGCACCAGCGGTCCGTCCATCCCGGTCCTCTCGTACTAAGGACAGCTCCTCTCAAATTTCCTACGCCCACGACGGATAGGGACC
>LNZR01000009.1 GCA_002007365.1 Epulopiscium sp. Nele67-Bin005
TTTGGATTTTAATAAAAAAGACTTGCGTACAATGTGTACACAAGTCTTTTTTTTAGTTTGCTGTATTTTTGAAAGTTGCTGTAGTTGTAGCTTCATCAACTGTTACAGTTAATCCTAAAGCTTCACCTACATATCTAATTGGTGCATAAGAACGCTCATCAACAATTTGCATTACTTCGTCCATGTATAATGTTTGACTTCCTGCAATTGCGATGTTACTTCCGTTTACAAATGTTACGATAGTATCACCATTTATAATTTGAACAATTCCTGTACCTTGAGATACTGGTTGCCCATAAATATATCCATCTACTGGTTGGTTAAAGAATTGAATTTGTTGTGGTGGAATGTTAAAGAATGTTGCAATATCTCTAATCCCAACCATAGTACGCCCATTTTCTGATACGAATGGTTGAACTAATAAATCTACTTTTTCACCGTTTACTGTTGTAGCTCCAGTTCTCCAATTGATTGTAGTTTCAACAGCGTTAGTTCTAACGTCAGTTCCTACTTGGATAAAGTCTTCTAAAACAAGGCTGTATAATCCGTCGATGCTTCCAGCTCCTTCATGGTCAACTCCACCAGAATAGCTATCATCACCTCTTGCTAATGCTGCATGGTCATTGATTGCATCTCCATAAATTTCAACTCCGTATTGACCTTGAGGTGTTACGTTTGTTGATGTAAATACAATATCTTCGATAGTTACAGAACCTAAATCACCATCAGACTCTCTGATTACTTCAATAACGATAGCGCCATCACTAATTGTGTAGTTTGCGCTAAATCCGTCAATTGTAACAGTTGCATCTTCAATACGGATACCATCATCAGTTCCGTGTTGTTCGATTGCGATTGTAAATTTGTTGTTTCCAACTTTTTCAAACATACCTTCGTATTCTTCAGTGATAACGATTTTACCACCAGCTTGCATTCTCATACCAGCTTCAAGAATTACAGTGTGTTCTGCAACTGCAATTACAGGAGCATTAAGTTCTCCAACTTTAACGATTAAATCCTCATCAAATCCACGGTTAATAGCAGTTAAATATACGTTACCTTCTTCTCCTAAACGACCACCTAAGTTAAATCCAATTTCCATTTCTTCAGGGTCACTAACAGAGTCAAAACTAGCTGTAGCTACAACGTCAAATCCAATGATAAATCCATCTTCATCAATATTAAAGTCTACTAACATTAATTCATCTGGTAATTCAATTAAATCATCAAGAGTAGGAAGACCCCAGTCATATGAATAGCTAGAAATTGCCGTTTCCATTTGAACAATTGTTTCGTGTCCAAAAATATCTGTGTCATGAAGTGGGTCAATAATAATTCCTCCACCATTTCTTGAGCTATCAATTAGAGCATCTGCAAATGTGATGTTTTCCCAAGATACTTTTGAGTAACTGCTATTGTAAACTTGTTGAACTTTCCCAATAAAACCTTTACTAAGTTCAAATGTAATTTCATCTCCAACGTTGATAACTTTAGGAACTAATTCATTTAATTCAACAGTTACCCACTCATCTTCTTTACCAGAAATAATATCTACTGGGTCATCACAAATAAGTACTGCTGCAAAGTCGCTTAAAGTAGCAACTTCATATGTTGATGTATCTAAGTAGTCAGATGTCACTCTAATTTTTACAACTGTTCCATCTTCTCCGTCATTACGACCTTCTGGATAAACGCCAAGACCAGAAATAACAATATCTCCACGTTGCCCATTACGGTTGTAAATCTCATCGTTTAATGCACTATGTCTAATTAAAATTTGTACTGTGTCTTCATCTTCCACAACTACATAAGTATGGCTATCATAGTTTGAACCGTTGTATCTTTCAAACATAGCATTTGTAAATCCATAATTTCCTTCTAACTCAACAGAACCATATCTAAATTCTAAACCAGAAGTTTTAAGTTCAAATTTGATAAGTTCAACATATTCAAACTCATCAGCGTATCCACTGTTATAGTAGCTACTGTATTTATTTCCTTTGATATCATAACGGTCAGTATATGAAGTTACTGCTCCTAAAGATGAAACTAAAGCTCCAGTAGATTTTTCTTCAAGAGTCATATCATCAAGATGACCACCATCTACAGAAAGAACTTTGCCATAGTTTCCAATATCAAAATAGAATGGATCTTCTGTTACAGCATCGCTTGCAGATACACTAATTGTATTTCCTGTAATAGGAAGAGCATCAACTCTTGTATGAACTGTAACTCTTGGGTTTCCAGTGTCTGCGATGTAGTAAAGAGGAATTGAAATATGGTCATTTCCATAAATATTCCCTGTATTTTTTGCAATATAAACTAACATTTCATCACTATCACCGTTGTAAGCAATACTAATTTGCCCATGTTGATAGTAGTTGTGATCAACAGGAAGTCCAGTCGACTCCATAACATCACCTAAACCGTGGAATACTAAATATCTTGAACTAGATGAGTCAACCCAGCTCTTTACAGTACTCCAACCAAGACCTTCTACAGTAATAAAGTTTGATGGATTAGCACTATCTACTCCAAAAACTCCAATGTTGTTTGCATTATAAAGGTTCTCAATTCCAGAAGTGCTACCACCTGTTGCATCAATAAAGATTTTTTCCCAATCAAAATCTAAATCGTCACCAGAAACGTTAATTGCGTATCCGTCATTTACAATTTGTAAAGCGCCAGTAGTAGTTACTGGAATTTGGTCTGCATTAGTTCCTCCATTGTTAAATAATGAGTTAAATTCAATTGCTAAAGTATTTGTGTAAGTATTTCCAGCCACCACGTTTTGAGTGTAGTTCCAACTTACAGCGTTTGTTACAACAGGTACATTAGTTACCAATAATGCTGCAGCCAATACCATAGCTAATTTCTGTCTTAATTTCATTTTTAAGTTTCCCCCTCTAAATGATTACTACATAAAATTTAATTACATGTTCAACTATATTTTACAGTATATTCCATTTATTAACCATAGTCAATATATTATAGTGTTTTGTAATTTTACTGTAACATTTAAAATAAATTTGTTATATTTGAACTTGTAAAACAATATCGAAAATACTAAAATCTATAGATAACTTGTATGAAAAATTACTTATATTATATGTATACAAAAAAAGAAACTATAGACCAAAAATCTATAGTTTCTTTAAAAATTTATGCAATCGGGGGGACTCGAACCCCCAAGGTCTAGGACCACTAGATCCTTAGTCTAGCGCGTATGCCAATTCCGCCACGATTGCAAATATTAAGTTTCCTTTATTATACAAGATAAGCATATGGTTTGTCAAATAAAAAAACTGCACTTTTATTGTGCAGTCGTTTTAGTGGTTTCTTGATGGTGGAATAAATAAATCTCTATGATTATCACACAGGTATCTCGAAACTGTTGCAGCAGCCTCAGCTCCAACAACGAATAAGTTTATAGTTTTTTTGCTAGTAATAATTGGGTCAATATCGTTTGCAAAATCAAGCTCTTCTAACAAGATTGTATGCATAGAATAGTTATTTGTATAAATAACTTCCGATTTATTGGCAATAATAATACAATCTAGTTGACGTGCGTGAGCTTTAAATTGTTTATATTCGATTTCACGTGAACTAATTCTTTGTGGTCGTACTTCAACTTTGACGATAGGTACATAGTCTCTCATAATCAATCTCTCCTTTTTATGTGTGAGTTTCTTCCATACTAATGTATAATAAAAATATTATAATTTAGAAGACTAAAAATTAAAAAATATTAAACTTACAGAAAAGTTAAAATTAAACCTAATTACTAAGTATATTTGCTGACATATGTATATAATCTTAATAAGTAAGGTTTATTTTATGAGTTTGTCAACCTAATTATGATAAAAATTAGATAAACCTATTTTACTACAAGTTGATATACTATTCAAGTAGTGGCAATACAAAAATTATGTTAAAATAGAGGTAAAACGACAAGGGGTGTTATAAAAGATGGCATTTAAGAATAATAAAAAACTCTTAATTTTAGGAGCTTTGGGCATTACAATAATAGGTGCAACCATTTTTAGAGATACTTTAGTTTCAAAATTTGTTCCAGAACTTTACTTAGCTCAAGCAGCACAAAACACGTTAGAGATTACAAAAAGTGCTACAAATCAAATGTTAGAACCATTCAAAATCGACTTTTTATCCGAATATGACAATTATCAATATGAAACTAATTGGCAAATTCCTATTTTACATGACATATCCGAAATGTTAATTAACCGATTAAATTTATCCGTATATTTACAAATGTTTCCAAATCAATATATGTTTGATGTCCTAATTGAAGAAGAAGTAGAAATATTTGCATTAGATGGATATATTATTGATGATGAAGTTGGTATCAGAATTGAAGATTTGGACGATAATTATTTTGTAATTAAAGGCAAAACTTTTGCTGAGGATTACAACAATTCTCTAATTAGAAAAACGCTTAATTGGCAGGAGCTAGATGACTCATATCGTTGGGACGGAATAATTGCTAAAGATAGAGAAATAGATTGGAGTCCATTTATTGAAATAGGTACAGATGTTGTCAAACAGATTAGTACTAGCAAAAAATATACTGAAACGGTGTATGGCGAAGACTATCAAGTATTTGAAATTACTTTAGATGAAGCTAATACTAAAACCTTTGTAACTAGCATGGTAGATGAGATTTTTAAATTAGATGATACAGAAGTAATTTTAGGCTCACTAGTTGTTATGAATGGGAAAGAAGTAAGAGATGCCTATACTTTTGTAAAAGAAATGACAAACAATGTACCAGAATATTTAAAAAATGCAACCTTTGGAGAGGGATTAACTTTAGAAGTTAAGGTAGATGAGAGTAAAGTAATTAGTGGGATAACACTAGATTTACCAGTTAATGAGCAGGTTTTTACTATTGCTATACATGATGAAAAAGATTGTATACGCTGGAATTTATCTATGATAGATGATGAACAATGTGAAGAAATTGAAATTATAATGTACACTGCATCAACAAAAATTCCTCACCTAATTGAAATCGAAAATCTTTCAAACAATGTACGCACACAAGAAATAACAATTGCTACTGAATATGATGATGAATTAACATATTTTGAACAAATTTGGTCATACAAAAATTTAGATTATGGAACTTATGCAATCGAGTATAAAGTTAATGTGGATATTGATGAAGAAAACCATGAAATTAATTTGGATTTAGAAAAATTAAACTATATTAGCAACAATATATGGACTACTGATTTTACAACAGTTACTGGAGATATTACAATTACTCCAATTGTGGAAACACCACCAGTTCCAACCGACCAAATAGAAATTTTTAAGTTGAATTTTATGGACGCAGCAAAACTTGGAGCTTCGTATATTTGGTGGGCAGGAAAAATTAATTTTCAAATCGAAACTTTAAAATAATAAAAGAACCTTACTACAATATAAAGTAGTAAGGGTTTTTTTATTGAACGGCATTTTTAGTTTGAGAAATAATTTCTTCCATAGTTTCATAAGTCATCATACCTGATAAATATCCAACTATATTGCCATCAATTCCAAACATAAAAGTTGTTGGTAAAGCACTGATATTATAGGCACGAGACATGTTGCCAGTTTCATCAATGAGTACAGGATATAAAAATTGATTATCATCTAAAAATTTAATGACTCCATTTTTGTCAACTTCTTTAGTGTTAGGGTTGTATTCAGATTTTGGAGAAGCTACTCCCAAAATAATTACATCTTCCTCATTATATCCATAGTTTTCAAAAAGTAGCTGAATATCAGGCATTTCCTTAACACATGGAGGACACCAAGTAGCCCAAAAATTTAAAAATACGACTTTACCTTCATAATCAGAAAGCGAATGGACATTTCCAAATTGGTCAGCAAAAGTAAAATTTTCTTTTAAATTTTCAGATTGTGTAGGAGTTTCTTCTTTATTATTAATGGGAGTATCAGCCAAATATTCATTTACATTATTCATAAGACCACTCACCATACTAATCCCGATGCAAATCATAAGTAGTCCACCGATTTTGGTAGTATATTGTACAGCTTTTTGATGTTGTTTAAAAACATTTAGCAACTTTGAAGTAAAAATTCCAACAGCTAAAAACGGAAGTGTAAACCCTAGTGTATAAATTGCAATTAACAAAAAACCTGTACTTGTAGATTGGGAAGATGTGGCCATAATTAAAACTGTAGATAGTGCAGGGCATACACATGGAGTCCACGCAAAGCTAAAAATAAACCCTAATCCAAAAGCTGACAAAGGATTAATTGTTAAAGTATCAACTTTGAGAGGAAGTCTAACTTGTGTTCCATTGCTTTTAATAACTCCTAATTGAATTAGACCAAACAATATAATAATTATACCTCCAATACGCATAATTATTTGTTGATTAGCGTTAGTAAACTGTTGCAAAGCACTAAGTCCAAGACCCAAACTAAAAAACGCCGTACTTATTCCAAGTACAAATAAAAAGGTATTGAGCATTATTTTTTTTTGATTATATTGAGTTTCATCATGAGTAATATTACCTGATAAATACCCCATATATAAAGGAACAAGGGGTAATACACATGGTGAGAAGAAACTTAGTAATCCTTGAATAAATACGGTTATAGCTGAAATATTGACTTCCAAATTAAATCCCATAAACAAATTTCCTTTCTAATAAACAAATTAAAGACCCTATAATATTATAGAGTCTAATAATAATATTTATGCAATTTTGATAAAGGTAGGAATACGTTTTGTAAATGTAGTAATCTCTGTAAAACCTGCTTCTTTTACAACTTCCATACCTTGTTTTAGACTAATTCCAACCGTATCTCTATGGTGGCTATCACAACCTATAGTCAAAATTTTACCCCCACATTCTTTATAAAAAGTAACTAATTCTAAATCTGGCATTGGACGTTGTAACGATTGAAAATATCCAGAACAATTTATTTCAATACCTCTGTCACGTTTAATCAGCTCTTTGTATAAATATTCTATTTTTTCTTTGAAAGGAGCAAACGATGGATAATGTTTAGTTTGAGAATAGCAGTAGCGTACTGGGTAAGTAATATGCCCCATAGCATCAAAATCTCCTTTTTGTGCGAGTGTAATAAGTGCGTCTAAATATTCATCGTATAATGGTTCAATTTTTGTTTGAGTATAATCACATTTTCCCATGTCAAAAGTATCATTTAAGTTATGTACTGACCCAATTACAAAATCAAATGGATAAGTTTTTAGAAGTTTTTGCTCATTTGTTAGGTTAAAATGCGACTGTCCAATTTCTACTCCAAACTTAATTTGAAGCTTATCTTTATACACTTCACGGGCTGCCAAAATATCACGATAAAGACCTTCCAAATCAACAACATCTTCTCTGGTTTGGTCTTCGTAAGTATCATAATGGTCAGTAATTGCAATCTCTTTAACATTACGAGAAATAGCAGCCTCACAAATTGTTGATACTTCTTCACAGCCATCGCATGAATATTTTGAATGCATATGATAATCTACATAATACATAAAAATTCCCTCCTGTTTTTGTGAAATATTATTTAAATTTTTGTATAAATCCCTTCACATTTTACTACAAAAGTAATTTGTTTACAAGGTCTAAGTTTTAAATAATTAGATTTTTAGTGTTATATTAATAAACATGAGACAAAAAAGTAAGATTATCATGATTTTTGAAATTAGGACTGATGAGAAATGAAAATTGAAAAGTAAAAGTAAAAAGTGAGTAAGATTTTTTGAATGAGACAAAAAAGGAAGATTATCATGATTTTTGAAATTAGGATTGGTGAGAAATGAAAATTGAAAAGTAAAAGTTAAAAGTGAGTAAGATTTTTTGAATGAGACAAAAAAGGAAGATTATCATGATTTTTGAAATTAGGATTGGTGAGAAACGAAAATTGAAAAGTAAAAGTTAAAAGTGATTAGAATTTTTTGAAGGAGACAAAAAAGGAAGATTATCATGATTTTTGGAATTAGGATTGATGAGAAATGAAAAGTGGGAATGATTATAATTTTTTGCTGTGATATTTTAAATTTTCCCATAAAAAAAGAACTATATTTTTATAGTTCTTGGCTTGTTAATTGATTAGAGGGGTTAGTGTTTTGCTCCTAAAAATAGGGTCCCATCTACAACATGGGTGTGTACAAATTCCTCAAAATATTCAAGTGGAGCATATAATGTGTGGTTAATTAGTTGAGGAGAAACATTCAAACAAGTATCGCTAGAAATAATTTCATTAGTCCCAACTTTTTTGTAGATTACTTCGGTTGTCCCTTCTTGTAGGGCAGAAAATAAAACTGTGTTTGATAGTAAAATTCTTGAATTTTCAACGTCCCAACTGCATTCATACCCCAACGCTTCCATAACTGGGCGTACTGGTAACATTATTGAGCCGTGAAATTGAGTAGGACTTAATTTGTCCAAATTTACAGGCATTGATATTGCTTCCCCATCTTGTATACAGTTAACTATAACATTTGAAACTAGTACATTGTGTAATGCTTGTTCAACTTTTTTTGGTTCAAAAATTTGGTTAGCATTTTCTAAAATTAATTGGCTTTGTTCGTGTAAAATTGGTTCTGACCAAAATTGTTCAGGGAAATCATCTAAATTTATTAATCCAATTTGACTGGCATAATTCATGGCTTCATTTGCATAATGAAGGTTTTCTTGCTGAGGTGTAATGTAAAATTCTTCATTAATATTTAAAATTGTAATTACAAATTCTGAAATGTTAATATTGTGACTAAGTTCATTTGCATGAGTTGGGGCAACAATTGTACTGGCAAATACTCCCAACAACAATAAAAATTTTTTACTCATAAAACCATCTCCTTCTTTTTTATATATGTAAAATGTACTAAAAAACCTCTATCTATCTTAAATATATATTACCATAAATTACATGATTTGTTAAGATGAAAATTTAAATTAACGTCAAAAAAGCGTTCAATCACTTGAACGCTAATGTATATTTATTTGGATAAAAGTAATGCAACTTCTCTGATAACTTTACAAGCTACAGCGTTTGAAACTCCACTTGGGTCATAGTGTGGTGAAAGTTCTACAACATCAGCACCTACAAAATTTAACTCTTTTATCATAATTAGAGCATCTAAAAATTCTTTCATCATCATTCCACCAGGCTCTGGAGTTCCTGTTCCACTAAAAATTGAAGGGTCTAAAACATCTAAATCAATTGTGAGATATACAGGTTTTCCTTGTAATTTTGGTAAAATACTTTCTAATGTTGAGGCATCAAATAAATTTAGATGAGTGTGAGATTTTGCCCACTCAAATTCTTCTTTAGTCCCAGAACGTATTCCAAATTGGAATATTTTATCATCACCTAAAATATCCCAACCACGGCGAATTACTGTAGCGTGAGATAATTTTTCTCCCATGTAATGCTCACGCAAATCAGTATGCGCATCAAAATGTATAATATGCAGGTCAGGATATTTTTTTACAAGCGCCTTAAAAGCAGGCAAACTTACAAGGTGTTCTCCCCCTATCATTAGTGGTTTTTTATTAGCATCTACAATTGTAGAAATATTTTCTTCAATAGCATCTAAAACTTTTGGTGTGTTTCCAAAAGGAAATTCGATGTCTCCAATATCAGCAATTTGGTAATCTTCTAAATCTAAATCTAAATATGGCGAATAAGTTTCTAGGCCATAAGAATCTATACGAATTTGGTTTGGAGCAAAGCGTGTTCCTGGTCTGTATGAAGTTGTTCCATCAAACGGGGCCCCTACAATTACAATTTGTGCATCATCAAAACTTGACTCACACCCTATAAAACTATGAGATTGATACGTATTTAACATTTTAATATTCCTCCTTTGTTTTCTATCATATTATACTAGAGCTTGCTACTTAATACAACTATGATTTATTCACTTTTTTTGTAGATTACAAATATTAAATTAATGATGACAAGAGGTATCACATAATATGCAATGTATAACAATTCAATGTAAAGTGGCGAAATAAATTCAGGATAATTTAGATGTATATTTATTCTTGTTGATAGATGAATTAGCATCGCCAAAGTTAATATTATGTTTATTATAAGCTTAATTGTTTTTGCCAAAATGTTCCCCTCCTTAATAATAGGCATACTAAATTGCATCGGATATTTTTAAAAAATCTTGAGAAATTAGCATAAATTTTTATATAGATTTATTTAGAAATTTTCTCTATAAAAAATATAAAATTTAGATAAAATTTATGTTATTTTAGCTAAGAGTATAGTATAATATAGGTAAGATATTTCTAGTAAACACTTATAATTTAACTTAATATATAGTGGAATTTGCATATTTTATAAAATATAAAAATTATAATCAGTTTTACAATAGAAACTCGTACAAATTTAAAAAACTGTAGACGATATTTGGGTCGTTTACAGTTTTTTTGTGTACCAAATTACAAATAAGATTTTCAATTGATAAAGCTACTTTAGATAATAGTTTTCAATAAATCG
>LNZR01000010.1 GCA_002007365.1 Epulopiscium sp. Nele67-Bin005
GGAAGATAAAATAGAAATTAGTTTTTGAAATTGGATAATGAGGATTAATGTTCCACCTGGAACAATGAAAAATAAAATAGAAATTAGTTTTGAAAATTAAGAATGAAAGTTAATGGTCCACGTGGAACAATGAAAAATAAAATAGAAATTAGTTTGGAAATTTAAGAATGAGGGAGAATGTTCCACGTGGAACAATGCAAGATAAAATATAAATGAGTTTTTGAAATTGGATAATGAAAGTTAATGTTCTAGGTGGAACAATGAAAAATAAAATATAAATGAGTTTTTGAAATTGGATAATGAGGGGTTAATGTTCCACGTGGAACAATGCAAGATAAAGTATAAAACAGTTTTTGAAATTGGATAATGAGGGAGAATGTTCCACGTGGAACAATGAAAAATAAAATATAGATTAGTTTTGAAAATTAAGAATGAGGATTAATGTTCTACGTGGAACAATGCAAGATAAAATATAAATTAGTTTTGGAATTTAAAATATAAATTAAAAGTTAAAAAATAATGTTCCACGTGGAACATTAACTCACATGGAACATTGGGCATTTAATTTTAGTTGCGTTTTAAGATTTTTCTTGTAGTATCGGGAGTTGCTGTTGGTAGGTAGATTTGAAATTTATTGGTAACTACCTTTATATTTAATGGGAAGTCAGGACCTACTTCTCCATCTAAGTCGGTTACAAATTGTTTGTGATGTTGATTAAAGCATTCAATTTTGGCTGAGGATATTTGAAGATAATCAACGTTGTTATCTTCTAAATGTTCACCTTGTATAGCTTTAATAAGTAGGCGAGGTACGGCAGATAGTCCAACATTTTTGATAGCTACAACATCAAATAGACCGTCTGTAATACTTGCGTGTTTTGCGAGCTTATTAAATCCTCCTGCTCCTTTTCCATTAAATATCAAAATAAAAACATAGTCACCTTTTAAGTTTCCTTCATCAGAAGTTATTTCAATGTCCATAGTTTCATAATTTTGAAGTTCTTCCATACCTTTCATATAGTAGGCAAGTTTTCCAAAATTTTTCTTAAATTCTAAATCTATTTCGTGTGATACTCCACTAAAAATTCCCATATTACACACATTTATAAAATATTCATCATTGACTTTTCCAATGTCAACAGGTTGTAAATTTCCTTCTTCGATGAGAGCAAGTGCCTCTTTAATCTCAAATGGAATTCCTGCTGTTCGGGCAAAATCATTGGCTGTTCCAAGAGGTAAAATACTAACTGGAATATTTAATTTTTTTTTCATTATTCCGTTAATGCATTCATTTACCGTTCCATCTCCCCCAGAGATAATGATTAAATGTGTATTTTGCTGAGTAATATTATCTATAATATATTTTTCAATTGCTCCTTGGGCTTCACTGCGATATAAGTTTAGTTGATAGCCCATACTTTGCATACGTTCAGCTACATAATCAAGTTGAGTAAGAATTTGGCGTTGACCTGCTTTTGGATTATACATTAATATTGCTTGTTTCATTTTATAACTCCTTTGTTATAGTTTACTATTATTATTTTAAATTATAGAATTTTCATACAATAGTTTTTAGTTTGTGTAAATATTTATATGCAAATCGTATTGTTTATATTAAAATTGATAAAAAGCTAACCTGTAGTAGATTAGCTTTTTAAATTACATTTGTTCAGGAGATTTAATTCCTAGCAAATAAAGTGCATTTTTTAAAGTATATTTTGTAGCAAGAACCATATTTAGTCTGGCTTCTTTTAGGCTGGCATTTTCAACTAAAATGGTATTATCATGATAAAATTTATTGAATGCTTGGGCTACATCAACGGCATATCTTGCTATAAATGATGGTTCAAACTTTTGACCTGCTAATCTAATAACTGATTTGAATTTACCAAGTTCTTTAGCTAGATTAATGCTAGCCTCATCATTTAATAGACTGAAGTCTATTTTTTCGTATGGAGTAGTTAAGTTAGCTTGACGTAATACACTGCAAGCACGGGCATGAGCATACTGTACGTTTGGTCCAGTTTCACCTTCAAAATTTAAAACTTGTTCCCATGAGAAAATTACATCTTTGATTATACTGTTGTACATATCATTAAAAATGATTGCTCCAACTCCAACTTGGCGAGCTACTTCATCTTTATTTTGTAATGTTGGATTTTTTTCTTCAATGATAGATTTTGTTTTTTCGATGGCTTCTGTTAGGATATCTTCTAAAAATAAAATATTACCATTTCTTGTTGATAATGATTGTCCACCTTCTCCAGATACCATTCCAAATGGAACATGCACCATTTTATTGGCCCAAGGATATCCCATTTTATCAACAACTTTAAATACCTGTGCAAAATGTAGATTTTGTTGTAGTGCTGTTACATAAATTGATTTTTCAAAATTATATGTGTCATAACGATATTTTGCGGCTGTAATATCTCGAGTTGCATAAAGTGTGCTACCATCATTTTTTGTAATTAAACATGGGGGCATATTATCTTCTTCTAGTCTAACAAGTTTTGCGCCTTCACTAATTTCAATTAAGTTTTTAGCTTCTAGTTCTTCGATTACAGGTGTCATCTTATCATTATAGAAGGCTTCTCCATTGTAGCTATCAAAAGTTACATCAAGGATTTTATACACTCGTTCAAATTCATTTAGACTAATTTCTTTAAACCATTTCCATAATTCAAGTGCTTCTTCATCACCTTTTTCCATTTTTGTAAAATAGCTTCTTGCTTCATCATCTAGTTCTGGATTTAGTTTTGCCTCTTCATGGAATTTTACATAAATTCTAAGTAATTCCTCAATTCCTTTTTCTTCTATGATTTCTTTGCTAGAATAATTTTTGTATGCTACCATAAGTTTTCCAAATTGTGTTCCCCAGTCTCCGAGGTGATTAACTCCATGGCAATTGTAACCTAATGCTTCAAAAATTTTGTATAAACTATTTCCAATTACTGTTGAACGAAGATGACCGATATGGAATGGTTTTGCAATATTAGGTGAAGAAAAATCTATTACAATGTTTCCTTTACTTTTTGAATTGTCAAATCCATAGTTTTCTTTTTCTGTAAGAATTGGTGATAAAATTTGCTCAACTAACCAACTTTTGTTGAGATAAATATTTATATAAGCATTTACGTTTTCTATTTTATCAACAAATTCACTGGTTGGAAAATTATCAACAATTTCTTTTGCAATGAGTGGAGGTGCTTTTTTAAATTCTTTTGCTAATTTGAAACATGGAAATGCATAGTCTCCCATTTGAGTGTTAGCTGGAACTTCTAAAATTTCAAAAATATTTTCAATTGTCAAACTTGGAATTTGATTGTGTAAAAGTTCAGCAATTTGTGTTTTTAAGTTTGTCATACGTTTCTCCTTACTTCATAGGTACTTTGATAGTGATGGTGTATTCTTCTTGATTTTCTTCTTCTATATAAGTTGCGTTGACACCTAATTTTTTGAGCATATTAATAGAATCAAAAATAGTATTTTTAATTATTCTAATATCTTTAATTATAGTTTTAAACTTTTGCCTATGTGAATTTTTGGAAAAATTTTTATTTGATATTTCGTTAAGCTTATTATTTACAAGTTCATTAGTCTTATTTACAGTATAACGGTGAGTTTTAATTTCATCTAGTATATCAATTTGAGATTGTGTGTCGGGCAATCTTAATAATAATTTTCCATACTCTTCATTTAGTCTAAGCTCCGAAAGTTTGCGCTTTGTATCTGTAGGGAGTTCCAAAATTTGAATTTTTTTTCTAATTGAAGAATGTTTAGTTGTTAAGATTTTTGCCAATTCTTCTGTAGAATATCCATAGTCATCTATTAAAGATTTGTATCCTTCGGCTTCTTCTAATAAAGTTAGTTGTTGTGTGTGCAAATTTTCTGTAAAAGCCAGAGTTCTTGTATCTTTTCGTGATGAATGGACTATAATTGCTGGTATTTCAGTGAGTTGTGCGATTTTACATGCTTTTAATCGACGACTTCCAACTATTAATTCAAATGTATTTTTGTGGATATCTGTATCATAAATTCCCTGTACGGTTATTGGGTGAATTAGTCCATGGTCTAAAATTGATTGTGCCAAAATTTCTAGTTCACGTTGGTTATTTATTGTTCTAATTTGATATGCATTTAATCGGATTTTATCTATTGGTATATATTCTATTTTTAGCTTTTGTGTCATTAAGCCGTTTCCCCCTTGTAAAATAAGTTATATATAGTATACCATAACTTATTTTTGCATTAAAGTAGAGGATTTTTAGTAGGTTCACCGGCTTTTCGTGGATATTGTTTGGGTGTTGGTTTGATTTTTTTGATTTTAGCAATTTTATGCTCGAGGTCAGTGTTTGGAACGTGAGCATCAATTATTCCTTCAAGTTTTCCACCTAAAATTTGAATTGCTGTTGTTGCTTCTTGAGTTTCTTGTTCAACTTTTTGACCTTTGAGTGCAATAAAATATCCATTTACTTTTATAAATGGTAGGCTATATTCGCTAAGAACAGCCAAATTTGCAACAGCTCTTGATGCACAAACATCAAATTTTTCTCGATACTTTTTATTTTGAGCTAAGTCTTCAGCTCGACTATGAATGCATTCAATATTTTTTAGACCTAGCTCTTCAATTACTGTATTGAGAAATACTAATCTCTTATTGAGAGAGTCTACCAAAGTTATTTTGATATGTGGATAAACTATCTTCAAAACTAAGCCCGGAAATCCTGCTCCTGTCCCAACATCAATAAGTGTATTTACATTTTGCATAGAAATTGCTTTACAAATTGTCATGCAATCTAAAAAATGTTTTGTAATTACTTCTGTTTCATCAGTGATGGCAGTTAAATTAACTTTTTCATTCCACTCTAAAAGTAGAGATTTATATAGAAGCAACTGGCTAATTTGTACTGGTGTCAAATCTATTTCTAGTTCAGCTGCCCCATCTTTTAATAATTGTTCTAACATAATAGTTCACCTTCTATATTAATTTTTGCGAAGTTGCTCAAGATATACTAAAAGCACAGAAATATCAGCTGGGGAAACTCCTGAAATTCTTGAGGCTTGCCCAATTGATATTGGTTTTAGTTGCTTTAATTTTTGCTTAGCTTCAAGACGTAGACTGTTGATATCATCATAATTAATATCTGCTGGCAAATGGCGTTTTTCTAGCTTTTTGAATTGCTCCACTTGTCTTTGTTGTCGAGTTATATAGCCTTCATATTTTAGTTCAATTAAAGCTTGTTCAATAATTTCATCTGGCAATGAAACTCTAGTATTATCAACGTCTTTGAAGTCTTCATAATCAAGTTCTGGTCTTTTTAGTAGTTCAGCTAGTGCAACTCCAGAGCGTAAAGGGGTACTGTTTTTTGAGGCCAAAATATTTTGAACTTGTTCACTTGTGCCAACATAAGTATTTTTGAGGCGTTCAATTTCAGTAGCAATAGCTTCCTTTTTAATAGAGAAATTTTTAAATCGTTCCTCACTAATTAAGCCAACTTTATAACCCTTTTCTGTTAAGCGCATATCGGCGTTATCTTGGCGTAAAAGTAGACGGTATTCAGCTCGTGAAGTTAGCATTCTATATGGTTCTTTTGTACCTTTTGTAACCAAATCATCAATCAAAACTCCGATGTATCCTTCTGAACGATCAAGTGTTAGAGGTTCTTGGTTATCTATTTTTAAAGATGCATTTATTCCTGCAATTAGTCCTTGAGAAGCAGCTTCTTCATAACCTGAGCTTCCATTAATTTGTCCAGCACAAAAAAAGTTCTCAATATTTTTTAACTCTAGTGAATGTTTTAGTTGCTGTGGATTAATGCAATCGTATTCAATTGCATAGCCAATACGCATAACTTCAACATTTTCAAGACCTTTAATAGAACGTAACATTTGAAGCTGAACTTCTTCTGGTAAAGATGAACTCATGCCTTGAACATACATCTCAATAGTTTCTTCACCTTCTGGTTCTAAAAATATTTGATGGCGTTCTTTATCAGAAAATCTAACTACTTTATCTTCAATTGATGGACAATAACGAGGACCTGTTCCTTCGATAACTCCAGAATATAAAGGTGAGCGATGTAAATTATTTTGGATTATTTCATGAGTTTTTAAATTTGTATATGTCAAATAGCATGGTAATTGCTCCTTTTTCATATTTTCTGATTTATTTTCAAAAGAAAAAGGTACAATTTTTTCATCACCATGCTGAGCTTCCATTTGTTCTATATCAACGGTTCTTCCATCAACTCGAGCTGGAGTTCCCGTTTTAAATCTTCTTAGTTCAATTCCTAAATCTTCAAGATTTTTGGATAATAATTTGGCTGATTTTAATCCGTTAGGCCCAGCGTTTTCAATGTATTCACCTGTTAAACAGCGTGACTCAATATAAGTTCCACCAGCCAATACAACAGCTTTGCAATAATAAATTGCTCCAGTTTCAGTTTTTACACCAATAACTTTATTATCTTCAACCAAAATTTCGATTACTTCTTGTTGCTTGAGTCTAAGATTTTCCGTAGCTTCAAGGACTTTTCTCATCTCAAGAGTATACTTAACTTTATCTGCTTGGGCACGCAAAGAGTGTACAGCTGGTCCTTTTGCAGTATTTAACATTCGAGATTGGATATATGATTTATCAATATTTTTACCCATCTCTCCCCCAAGTGCATCAATCTCTTTTACTAAGTGACCTTTTGAAGTGCCTCCAATGTTTGGATTACAAGGCATCATTGCAACACTATCTAAGCTCATAGTAAATATAATTGTTTTTTTGCCAAGGCGTGCAGAAGCAAGACCAGCTTCACAACCTGCATGACCTGCTCCTATTATGGCGATATCTATTTTATCTACAACGTATGACATAACTATTGCTCCTAATTTATTTTTCTTTAAAATGTAGTTTATATTAATTGGATTATTGACAAGTCAAAACTGATTTATACAACTAATATAATAAATTTTTCTTAAAGTAATTTCTAACTTATCCACTAAATCCACAAAGTTATCCACCAATCAGTGGATAACTTGTTATTTTCCTAAGCAAAATCGACCAAATAATTCATTAATAATTTCTTCTTTTAATGCTTCACCAACAACCATACCCAAAAATCCATAAGCATCATGTAAATCTATTGCTAAACAATCTTCAGGAAGACTTAAATTAATAGCTTCTTCAACTTTATCAAGGCTAGAAATAGCTTTAAGGAGACTTTCTTTTTGGCGATGATTGGAAATTACAGCATTATTTTGTGGTGTTTTTTTATTATTTAGAACGTATTGCTTTAATTGCTGGCGTACCTCATCAAGTCCAAGTTGATTTTTGGCAGATATATCTATAATGATAGCTTCATTATGGTAACTTTTTAATAAATCGTGAGTTACTAGAGGTTCTAAATCTATTTTATTTCTTACATAAATTACATCTTTATTTTGTACATTTTGTATAAGTTCTATTTCATCAGAAGTAAGATTTCTTGAGCTATCAATAAGCATTAACAAAATATCAGCTTTTAATACACTTTCCTTAGATTTTTTTACACCAATTTGCTCAACAATATCCTCAGTTTCACGAAGACCTGCAGTATCCATTAAAAGAAAAGGCATTCCCTCGATGTTAAGGTATGCCTCAATTACATCTCGGGTAGTGCCTGCAATAGGTGTTACGATTGCTTTTTCCTCTTCTAAAAGTGCATTTAGTAAGGAAGATTTTCCAACATTAGGTTGACCAATTATTGCAACACAAACTCCATCTCGTATCATTTTTCCAGTATCAGCTGTTTGAAGTAGTGCTTTAAGTTCATGATTAAGCTGACTGATATCAGTTTTAAAGTTGTTAGAAATTATTTCATCATCATCATATTCAGGGTAATCAATTGATACTTCAATGCGTGCAATAATTTGTATTAATGTATCTTGATATTTTTTAATTTGTTTGGATAAAGTACCTTCTAGCTGGTTAATAGCTTGGTTTAACCCAAGTTCGGTTTTGGCTTCTATAATATCCATAATAGCTTCAACCTGAGCTAAATCAATGCGTCCATTAAGAAATGCTCTTTTTGTAAACTCACCCTGTTCAGCAAGTCGCGCACCATGTTTAACAAGTTGCATTAAAACATTTTCTAATACTACATGACCCCCATGACAGTTGATTTCTATTACATTTTCTCGTGTAAAAGTCTTTGGAGCTTTCATTAGCATAACTAAAACTTCGTCTATAATTTGCTGATTATTATTTACGATATGCCCATAATGAATAGTATGGCTTTGCATATCTACAAGTTTTTTATTAGATGGAGATTTAAAAATTTCATCAACAATTTCAATTGCATCATTTCCACTTACTCTAATAATTCCAATGCCTCCAATTCCAATAGGGGTTGAAATTGCAGCTATAGTATCGTTAAACATAGTACACTCCTTTCTGTATAAAAATTAATCTTCATCAGTATTATTTTCAACGATTATTTCTTGAGTATCCTCAACAATTCCTTCAACAGGTTTTTCTAAATTTACTTTTTCGGTATCCTCTACTTGTGGAGGTCGTTTCTTTTTCGGTTGCTCACCATTAGGATTTGGACGTTTTTTCTTAGGTCTTGGTGTACCATTTCCATCAGCAGGTGGACGATTTAAATTTTTATTTCCATGAGGATTTTGTTTTTTAGGGCGATTTTTCTTGGCATTAAGTTTAGCTTCTTCTCTATCTTTACGAAGTTGCTCCTCTAAAATAGCTTCTTGTTTTTGCACAATTTTCATAATCCAAGCTTGTTGACCCATCATAATAACATTTCCAGAAATCCAATATAAAGCAAGTCCAGAAGGTACTGTATATGAGAAAAATCCCATCATAATTGGAGTAATATTCATCATAATTTTCATCATGCTTTCAGTTTGCATATCAGCACTTGTAGGCGTTGAATTTGCTGGTTGAGCTGGCTTATTATTAGCCATAGAAATTTTACTAAAAATATACGTAGATGCCCCAGCTAAAATAGGAACTAATAATGCTGCATACATTCCAGTTTCAACAAGTTGGGCAGGTGTATCAATTAGATTTACAAAAAACCATTCGTAATCGTGTTTAACTTGCATCAAATCAGTAAGTGCTAAAGATACATTCTCAGGTACAATGTTTGTAAGTTCTGCCCATTGAGCAGTTGTAAAATGGCTAAGTTTATCAGCCAAAGTTCCACCACCCATTTTATCTAGTTCATATTGAGCAGTACTAGTCATTGGCGATACACTAATTACAGCGTCTATAACTTGTTCATAGTTTGGAACCATGTCCATAATCGTATCAGCAATAACTACATACAGCTCTTTAAGTTTTGAGATGTATCTACTTGGCTGACGAAGAACGTTATAAAGTACATAAATTAGTGGAATTTGGATAAGAAGTGGCAAACACCCAGCTAGAGGGTTGATATTATATTTTTGATATAATTTTTGCATCTCCTGAGAATATTCCATTTTTGAAGCTTGATCAGTCTTATGTGCATACTGTTTTTGAAGTGCTAATAATTCTGGCTGAACTTTGCTCATAGCACGAGATGTATGCTGTTGTTTTAGTTGAAGTGGAGTTAACAAAATTCTTGTAACAAGAGTAAACATAATAATTGTTACTCCCAAAGCTCCAACTGGCACAAGTAGTACAATTCCTTCAAATATTAAATTAAGAATCATACCAAAAAAGTTATTAAGAAAACTACTCATGCGTTCCCTCCTTTAAAATTATTTAGATTTTTTTGGTGGTACAGGGTCATACTGTGGTTTAAAAAGAGGATTACACTTTAAAATTCTTTTTGCACCAAGAAAAACCCCCTTTAAAATACCATGTATCAGGATTGCTTCATAGGTATATTGTGAACAAGTTGGTATAAATCGGCAACGAGGCCCAAGTATTGGAGAAATACACTGTTGATAAAATTTTATTAGATTTAGTGCGAATTTCTTAAATATATGCATGACCTCCAATTTATATTAACTTGTTATTTATAATTTTATGTTGTCTTAAAAGTTTTATAAGGGAGTTTTCAATATCGTGGTAAGAAGCTTCATTAGCAATAGTTCTAGCAATAATTATAATGTCAAATCCAATTGCCATTCCTTCGTGTTCATTAAGGCGATAACTTTCTTTGATTAACCTAGTTACACGGCTTCTAACTACGCTGTTTCCAACTTTTTTACTAACCGAAACGCCAAGCCTATTATAAGGAAGATTATTTGGCAATTTATAAAGCACTAGAAATTTATTTGCAGTAGACTTCCCAACCCTATAAACTTTTTTAAAATCAGTATTTTTTTTTAATGATTTAGTATATTTCACATCAACACTCCAAATTCTTTTTTATAAGGAAAAAACAAGGCCACTGCAGGGCCTTGTTTTATGCTGTTAATTTTTTTCTGCCTTTAGTTCTTCTTCTAGCGATTACAGCTCTTCCGCTTTTAGTTCTCATTCTTTTACGAAAACCATGCTCTCTACTTCTTTGGCGTTTTTTTGGTTGAAAAGTTCTTTTCATTTTTCTTACCTCCTTATATTCTCAAACTGCTTATTTTTAAATAATAATAAGCTTTGGAAATTTTACTCTAAAACAAGCACTATTGTTAGTATAGGAGATTTCTCGTTTTACGTCAAGTATTGTAAAAAAGAAATTTCGCAATAATCCCCATAAATTTCAAGGCTAAAAGCAAATTTTACTTAAATTTTATTCAAAAAGGATTTTATGTAGAGGTAATAGGGGTGTATATTATTGAAAAAATATTGCTTTTTACTACCAAATCCTTTATAATTATTCAAAATAATATTTGTATCAAAATATTATTTTTTGTATTTGTTTTAAAATTTTTGTAAAATTTGGAGGTTAAATTATGAAAGAAAAAGTTGTTTTAGCGTATTCTGGAGGTTTAGATACGTCGGTTATTATCCCTTGGTTACAAGAAAATTACGATTACGATGTGATTGCAGTTTGTGTAAATGTTGGGCAAGATTCTGAGTTAGTTGGTTTAGAAGAGCGTGCATTATCAATGGGGTGTGCCAAAGTTTTTGTTAAAGATGTAAAAGAAGTTTTTGCAAAAGATTATCTTTTTCCAATGGTTCAATCAGGAGCAGTTTATGAAGCAAAATATTATTTAGGGACTTCGATTGCAAGAGCGTTAATCGCAAAAACACTTGTAGAAATTGCAATTCAAGAAGATGCAGTAGCGATTTGTCACGGTTGCACAGGAAAAGGGAATGATCAAATCCGTTTTGAGCTTGGAATTATGGCACTAGCTCCTCACATCAAAGTAATTGCACCTTGGAGAACTTGGGAGATTACATCTCGTGAAGAAGAAATTGCATTTTTAGAAGAGCGTGGACTTCCTGTTCCTATGAAAAAAGAAGAAAGCTACAGTAGAGATTGGAATATGTGGCATATTTCTCATGAAGGATTGGATTTAGAAGATCCAAACGAAGCTCCAAATTATGAAACTTTATTAAAGCTTGGAGTATCTCCACAAAAAGCACCAGATGCACCAGTAGATATTACACTAACATTTAAAGATGGAGAACCAACTCATTTAAATGGAGAACAACTTTCGGCGGCAGAAATGGTTAAAATGTTAAATAAGTTGGGTGGAGAAAACGGAATTGGGATTGAAGATATCGTAGAAAATCGTGTAGTAGGAATGAAGTCACGTGGTGTATACGAAACTCCAGGAGGAACAATTTTATATAAAGCTCATCAAGAATTAGAAAGATTAACTTTGGATCGTGACACTATGAGATACAAGCAAATGGTAAGTTTGCAATATGCAGATTTAATTTATGATGGAAAATGGTTTACTCCACTAAGAGAGGCACTTCAAGCATTTATTACATCAACTCAAAGTGTTGTAACAGGTGATGTAAAATTACGCCTTTACAAAGGAAACATTATTCCTCAAGGAACAAAATCACCATTTTCATTATATAGCGAAGAGCTTGCAAGCTTTACGACTGGAGATCTTTACAACCACAAAGATGCAGATGGATTTATTACGCTTTATGGACTTCCATTAAAAGTTCGTGCATTGATGAACCAACAAAATGGAGGAAATTGCTAATGAAATTGTGGGGAGGACGCTTCTCAAAAGAAACAGACACATTAACAGACCACTTCAACTCATCAATTAGTTTTGATATGCGTCTTTACAAACAAGATATTGAAGGCTCTATGGCACATGTAAAAATGTTGGCAAAACAAGGGATTATTACTACTCCAGAAAGTGAGTTAATTTGCAAAGGGCTTGACGAGTTGCTCATTGATATTGAAAAAGGCAACGTTGAATTTGATATTAAAGCTGAAGATATTCACATGAATATAGAAACTCTTTTAATAGAAAGAATTGGAGAAGTTGCAAAGAAAATGCACACTGGGCGTAGTCGAAATGACCAAGTAGCACTTGATATGCGAATGTATTTAAAAGAAAGTGTAGCTTCAATTCAAGAAATGCTAAAAGAACTAATGAGAACTATAGTTCATATTTCTGAGCAAAATTTAGAAACTATAATGCCAGGATACACTCATCTTCAAAAAGCCCAACCAATAACACTTGCCCATCATTTGATGGCGTATTTTGAAATGTTTCGACGAGATAATGAGCGCTTTCAATTTGCGTATGATAGTTCAAACTATTTACCATTAGGCTCTGGAGCGTTGGCAACAACAACATATCCACTAGATAGAGAATATGTAGCTGAACTATTAGATTTTGAAAATATTTGTGCAAATAGCCTAGATGCAGTATCAGATAGAGATTTTTGTTTAGACACTCTGTATGCAATAGCAACATTGATGATGCACCTTAGCCGTTTAAGTGAAGAGATTATTTTATGGAACACAGATGAATTTAAATTTATAGAATTAGATGATGCCTACAGCACAGGAAGTTCTATAATGCCACAAAAGAAAAACCCTGATATTTGCGAACTTATTCGAGGTAAAACAGGGCGTGCTTATGGAAACTTAATATCATTATTAACAACGATGAAGGGATTACCATTAGCCTACAATAAAGATATGCAAGAAGATAAAGAGTGCGTATTTGATAGTATAGATACAATTTCTATGAGTTTGCCAATATTAACAAAAATGTTAGAAACTATGACTATAAATA
>LNZR01000011.1 GCA_002007365.1 Epulopiscium sp. Nele67-Bin005
AGTAATGTTTGGGCGAGTATTGGAGATAAATATATTACATTTTATAATTTGTCTGGAGAGCAACTACAAAGATATGAGAATATTTATGTATTATATACGCCGTATTTACATAAAATTCCAACGATTGGAAGTTATTTGCCGGTATTAACTACTAGTGGGTTGTTTGGTAGCGCAGTCCATACGTTTGAAGAATTATTACTTATGAACGAAAAAAGTGTTACTGTTATTGAGATGAAATTTGATTTGGGGCTACAGTTTATTTATGCAAATGATACAGGGGTAGTTGTTGGAGATGGTCGAGAGTTTAAAGCGTTTAATAAACTGGGGGTTCAATATTTAGAATATCATGCCCAGCAAGATGTTGAGCAAGTTATAGTTGAAGATAATTTGGCTATTGCAATAACGAAAAATAGTGTTTTGAAGTTGAGTCAAAAAAGATAGAAAGGAATAGTTATGTTAGATTTATTGGTGTTAATTTTTATAATATTTACAACATACTGGTCATACAGCAAGGGATTTATAATAACAATTTATCAATTTGGGGTTATAATTGCATCTTTAGTAATTTCTGTATTATTATACCCGATAATTGCTCAGTTGTTGCAGGCCACACCAATAGCTCCAAGTATCAATGAAATGTTGATAGGATATTTGGCAGGGCTTGAAGTTGTTGAGGGTTTGCAATCTCAAGCAAATGTGATAAATGAATATTTGGACTTTGTTCCAAGTTTTATTCAAAATACAATTATACAAAATAATAATCCCGAAGTGTATAAAATTTTAAATGTAACTGGTGTTGTGGAATACGTGGCACAAGTATTAACTAATTTTGTAATAGATGCACTTGCGTTGTTGATTACGTTAATAAGTGTGCGTACAGGGCTTGGATTTACAGGAAAGGCTGTTGATGCAATTTCAAAACTTCCTGTTATAAATGCAGTTAATAAAGGAGCAGGATTTGCGCTAGGGTTTGCAAAAGCTATAATAATTGTTTGGATTGGGTGTTTAGCATTACCATTTTTGATGATGATACCACAATTTGAATGGTTGCAAGAAGCGTGGGAATATAGTGAACTAACAAAATTTTTATATGAAAATAACTTATTATTAGATTATATTAGTAGAATGATAATAGGGTAAAGTGTAATCTTGACATATAAAATTAAGTAGTATATATTTAAATAGGAAAAGTTCGGGATATAGCTCAGTTTGGCTAGAGTGCTTGTCTGGGGGACAAGAGGTCGCAGGTTCAAGTCCTGTTATCCCGATTAAAGAGTTTTTTATACTTAGATACAATACGTTGACATCTTTTGGTCGACTCTTTATAATAGAAAGAACAGGTACAAAAATTTTTTATTTGTAAAGGAGATATTTCGATGTCAGATAACGTAACGCAAAAACATAAGAAAGCTCGTATTTTTAGAGATTTCCTTATTAGTCAAAACAATGAAAAAATGTTTAAAGAGGAAGAAGTGGATAACGCAATTTTATTTAGAAGTGTGTACAAAGTTAAAGAAGATGATAAAAAACAATTTATGTTAATCTTTAATGATAGTGTGTATATTACTATGCAATCTTTAGTTGTGCGTGATATTCCAGAAGATAAAAGAGAGCATATGCTAAGAATTGTAAACCAAGTTCAATACGAGTATCCAACTGTAAAGTATGTAATTACTCCAGAAGGGCATTTAATGACTTCGATGACTTTTCACGGGACAGAAAATACATTAGATCCAGCTACAATTTTAATGTGTTCATTAGAGTTTTTCAAAGTATTAACTACTAACCATTACGATAGATTTTTAGCTGTACTTGCATAAAAAAAAGACTTAGGTACTATAAAAAATAGTATTTAAGTCTTTTTTTTTATGCAGCAGTGCTAAGTAAAAATGTTGCAACTATACAAAGTAAACAAGCTCCAAACGAAATATATAGCCAATATGCTCGGTGGAATACAAAATTAAATATTAGAGAAATTACGCTAATAAAAAGAAGTGCCACACAAATTGCAGGGCTAAAGAGTAAAAAGAAACTTGTAAATACATAGATAAAAAAAGTTATGACAATTGTAAATAGAAAATGATAAATTGCATCATAATTAATTGAGCTACTTTTTGATTTCATAATCAAATTCTCCTTTCAAATTAAAGATATTTATACATAATGTATGAGAGGGCTGTCCCAAAATATGCCTAAAAATAGGGGTTGTTAGCAAAAAAACAGAAAAAAATTAAAAAAAGTGTTTACAGATGTAATTCCTTGTGATATACTGACGTAGTAATTAAGAGCAAGGACAAGCGGCCCATTGGTCAAGCGGTTAAGACACCGCCCTTTCACGGCGGTATCAGGGGTTCGATTCCCCTATGGGTCATTGCTTTTCTAATTACAATGTTTCGGGGTGTGGCTCAGTTTGGCTAGAGTGCCTGATTTGGGTTCAGGAGGTCGCAGGTTCGAGTCCTGTCACCCCGATTTTATGAGTTACTAGCTCAGTAGGTAGAGCACTTGACTTTTAATCAAGTGGTCCCGAGTTCGAGCCTCGGGTGGCTCATAATTTGCGTAAATACTTATTTACGCTTTGCCTCAATAGCTCAGTCGGTAGAGCAGAGGACTGAAAATCCTCGTGTCACTGGTTCGATTCCGGTTTGAGGCATCATTTTAAAAAACTCCTTACATATTTTGTGTAAGGGGTTTTTTGTTATATGTAAAATTTGAAAGGTGGTAACTATGAGTACTGTTAATGAAAAAATTGCAAAGTTAAGAGAAGTAATGAAGGAGCGTAATATTTTTGCGTATTATATTCCTTCTTCGGATTTTCATGAAAGTGAATATGTAGGTAGT
>LNZR01000012.1:0-5742 GCA_002007365.1 Epulopiscium sp. Nele67-Bin005
TTCTAGGCTTGTTAGGTTTGTATACCCCTTATTAATTTCTAGCTCCTCAGCCATAGTTGCAACTATCGCTTTTTGAACGTCTATCCATGCTTCAAAAGTGTTATTTGCAACTATTGTATTTTTTTGAAGTAGTTCTAATGTGTTAGCTTGTGTTGAATATGCCAGATTAATAATTTGAAATAAGGTTGTACTAATTAATGTCCCTACAATCAATACATTAAAAACTAATCTGGTTTGCTTACTAAGTGTTCTTTGCTTTTCCATAAATCCTTTCTCCCTTTTAAAATTGTAGTTATGTAACCCTTGTAATGCGTATTAATTTTACCCTAAAGTTTATACTACAAATGTTAACAATTCTTGACTATCTATTTAAATATATCGTATAATTAATGATTTCTAATAAATATTATCATGACTTTTAAAAAAAATTGTATAAAAAAAGTTCTTACCATAATTTTT
Source organism: Epulopiscium sp. Nele67-Bin005 (assembly GCA_002007365.1). Taxonomy (GTDB): domain Bacteria; phylum Bacillota; class Clostridia; order Lachnospirales; family Cellulosilyticaceae; genus Epulopiscium_D. Next base: position 460 of record LNZR01000012.1, read on the forward strand.
TCATAGTAAGAACTCAAATTTTGATTAAATTTTAAATTGTTCCATTTGTTCTTTCAAACTTGTTGCTTGTGCTGCTAATTCTTCACTAACAGATACGTTTTCTTGTGAAATTGATGATACTTTTGATACTTCTGTAAATAATTTTGTTGTTCCATTTACAATTTCTTTGAGTGCCTTTCTTTGTTCCACCGAATTATCTCTAATTTGTCGAGAAACATTAGCACTTTCCATACTTGCATCTACAATATTTGTAAGGGCATTTGATGTTAAAGTAACCATCTCTTCCCCTTTATTTACACTTTCTAAATTAACTTTTAACATTTCATACACACTTTGTACAATTTCACTCGTCTTAGAAGCCAGCTCTCGAACCTCTTCTGCAACTACTGCAAATCCTTTTCCATTCTCTCCTGCACGTGCTGCTTCTATTGAGGCATTTAGTGCTAATAAATTTGTTTGACCTGCAATCTCATCAATAGATTTTACAACTTCAGAAATTTGGTTTGTTGATTGTGTTATGTTGTCCATAGCCAAAACCATATCTTGTGATAATTGTTGACCATCACTAGCTTTTGCAGCCATATCTTTAATCATTTCATAGCTTCTATCAATACTTTCAATATCGCTTATCATCTTAGCTGTTATTTGTTCTGTTGTCCCCTTAAATTGCGTTAATAATGTGCTTTGTTCTTGGGTTACACTAGCAAGCTCAGCCGCTGAATGCGCAATATTATTTACTCCATCACTAACAGTATCTGTAGAACTTAGTGTGTCTCCTAATACTCTTCTTAAATTGTATCCAATACCTACCATAGACTCATTAATTTTACTAAAATCCCCAACATAAGTTTTTGTTGGCTCAGATGTAAAATCCCCTTGCGAAAATCCGTGTAATACTGAAGAAATTTCTTCAATATATCCAGACATCGTGTTTGATAATTTGTTTGTTGCCTGAACAAGGCTTGTAAGCTCTTGTGTTTCACATGGGATATTTGTTGTATCAATTTTCATCTTACCTTCAGATACTTCTGTTAATACTGCTGTTACATCTTCAATTGGTGACATATAACGGTCTGTAAATTTATTAATTATTACTCCTGTTACTAAAAATGATAATGCCATTGCTACCAAACTTAATCCAACGTGCATAGCAACTTGTTGTAATCCATCACTCATTTCTGTAGAAACAATTTTCCAGTTTGTCCCGTCAATCGGGTCATAAGTTATATAATAGAAATTTCCATTCATATTTGCCGTTATAACTTCATTAGGTGCTTTATTTAGTGCGTCCAAATACTTTTTATTAACTTCAGAAACTGCTGTAGTATTGTTTGCTGTCATTTGATATTGAGGATTTTTGTGGAATAATATATCGTTTGACTCTGTAACTATAAATACTTCTGTATTACTGTCTTGTGATAACTCAACAACTACTTCTGCTAATACTTGGGTATCAAAGTTAACCGTAATTACTCCCATTGTTCTTGACTTATAAACAACTGGTATACTCATAGATATTACTAATGAATTATCACTAGCATCAATATATGGGTCTCCTACATAAAATCCATCTGCTGCAATTGCTCCTGTATACCATGGTCTTTGTGTTGGAATATAGCTTGAGTCTGGCTTCCAAAAACTTGACGCTGCAAATTGATTTGTTGTTGAGGCAAAAAATATAGATTTAATATCTGGATTTTCTGCTGCCTGATAAGATAGGAAGTTTTCTAACATATCAATGTCACTATTCAAATCTAAACTTGTTATTGACGTTGATAATGTTGTTAAGAAGTTTCTCTTATCTGTCAAAGTACCCTCAAAGTTTGCCAAAACTAAATCCATGTTTTTTTCTAATATAGCATTAGTATTTCTATGAGTTGTAAAAGTTAAGTTTGCGATTTGAAATATCGTTGTACTTAACAATGTACAAATAATTAATATATTAAATACTATTCTTGTTTGTGTACTTAGCGTTCTTTGCTTTTTCATTTAATTACTGTCCCCCTGTATTACACGTATTATATAGCATAATTATCAATGTTTAGATACTCTTTTCCAAAATTCGATAAATAGTAGCCTTAGTATATGTCGGCATAAATCCCAAAAGACTTACAAATTATTTTACTTTTACAAATAGTTTACATTTTATTCAAATCATATGTTTGATACCTTCAAATAATTATAAATTTAATCAATTTTAAAGTGGCGCATCTGGTCTTTTAACATTGTTACCTGACCTGCTAACTCCTCACTAACCGATACATTTTCTTGAGCAATGTTTGAGATTTGAGTAACTTTTTCCATTAGGACACTAGTCCCCTCAACCATTTGTTCCAAAGACTGTTTTTGCGATGATGCATGTTCTTTAATTCCTCTTGAAACATCTGCACTCTGTTCACTAGCACCAACTATTTGAGAAAGTGCTACCCTAGTTTGCTCAACAACTTGTTCCCCTTTTTGTACACTATCTAAATTTACTTTCAACATCTCATAAACTTCCTGTACAATTTCCGTAGTTTTTGTTGAAAGGTCTCGAACTTCGTTTGCAACTATTGTAAACCCTTTTCCTGCTTCCCCTGCTCTTGCTGACTCTATAGCTGCATTTAATGCTAATAAGTTTGTCTGATTTGCAATATCATCAATAGAAGAAATTACCTCAGAAATTTGCTGAGTAGAATTTGTAATTTTATTCATTGCATCAACTACTTCTAATACCAACTCTCGTCCATCATTTGCTTTAGTTGCCATATCTTGTGTAATTTCATAACTTTGATTGATACCTTTAATATCTTCTGAGATTTTTTGCACATTGTTCATAGCTTCACCCTTAAGTTGCACAATTAATTTCTGTTGTTCATGAGCCACATCTGCAAGCTCCATTGCTGATTGCGAAAGGTGATGTGCAACTACATCTACTTCCTCAGTGGAATGAGATGTGTGACCTAATAAATATTTGAGATTTGTTGATATATTCAAAAATGATGAATGAATTTTCTCAAAATCTCCAAAATATGATGTGCTTGGTTCTTTTGTAAAATCTCCTTGTGCAAACCCTTCTAATATATAAGAAATCTCATCTATATATCTAACTAATGTTTGGGATAAACTATTTGTGGAATTTACTAATATTTCAGCCTCCATACTCTCTATTGGAATATTAGAAGTGTCAATCTTCATCTTGCCAGCCGATACCTCTCTCAATACATTTGAAATTGATTGTACTGGAGTAAATAACCTATTTGTAAATCTATTTACCACAAATCCACTTATTATTTGTGCAATAGTTACAACTATAATACTAATTCCCATATGCATCAAAATTTGTTGCCTACTACCTGATACCTCACTACTTATAATTTTCCAATCAGTTCCCTCAATGTTTTCATAAACTGTATATGCCAAACCAATCTCAGGAACTTTTACCGAAATTACTTCGCTTTCTTTTGTAGTTAAAATTTGATTGTAATCACTTCCAAGTACTGTAATATGATTTCTTTTTGATGGGTTTGAATGTAGTGTTGCTTCTGGGTGAACCAAAATTTCGTTTTCTCCATTTACAATAAAAATTTTGCTCCCAGAACCTTCTGATAAAATTTGTACAAACTCCTCAAGCTTAAAAACGTTAACATTTATTGATAATACTCCTACCAAATTTGAACCTGACATTACTTTTTTTGATACTGACATAACTAAATTTCCCGTTACCCCATCTAAATATGTATCTGTTACAAATGCCTCTGCTAAACTTGTTGCTCCTTCGTACCATACTGTAGTTGTTACATTATAATCTGCTGGAGCTTGCCAATCTCCCGAATGAATAATTTCATTTTTTGGAGTTCCAAAATAAATAGCTTCAATAAATTCCCTATCTTTTACCTGCTGTGCAAAGTATGTTTCTAATTCATCTAAATTATTATACGTTTGCCTAATTGAAATCTCTCTTGCTAAAGTATCCACAATTGCAATTTGCTCATTTAGCCATCCATTAAATTTGGCCGTTGCTAAATTAGTATTTTTTTGTAACATCTCCAACGCACTTTTGTTTGTACTAACTGCTAAATTTGCCACCTGAAATACTGTAGTACTAATTAGCATAAAAATCATCAAAATACTAACCATAATCCTTGTTTGTTGACTCAAAGTTTTTATTGATTTCATGTATAATTGCCACCCAACCCAATTAGCTAGTAGGTAAGCAGCCTCCTCCTTAATCTTTTGTGTATGCTAAGCATATCTTCCCTAAATTTTATTTATATAAAGTTATATTTTAACTACAGTTTTATTATAACATTCATAGATATATATTCAAGTATTTTTGTTTTTATTGGTAGATTTTTAGTAATAATGTTTTAATTTTTATGTAGCAATCTTAAAGTCACCATATTTTCCACAATAAATTGTATATTTTCCACAAAATGTAAAACAAAAAGTTCCTGACTCAAAAATCAGGAACTTCTATAATTAGTAATCTATTCTAAACCTACTTACTCTATCTCTTAATTCATCTGACTGACCTGCTAATTCTTCACTAATTGCAACGTTTTCTTGTGAAATTCCAGATACATTTGATAACTCATGCACCAATATACCTGTAGTCTCCACCATATGGTCAATAGATTGTTTTTGCTCTAATGCATGAAGTCTAATAACTTCAGCCACCTTTGCACTCTCTCCACTAGTTTCTGCAATATTATCTAATGCGTGAGTTGTAGCGTCAACCATATCTTCACCCTTCATTACATTATCCAAATTAACTTTTATCATCTCATAAACTTCTTTTACAATCTCACTAGTTTTTATAGCAAGGTCACGCACTTCTCCAGCTACAATCGCAAATCCTTTTCCATTTTCTCCAGCTCTTGCCGCTTCTATTGCTGCATTTAGAGCCAATAGATTTGTTTGGTTTGCAATATCATCTATTGAGGATACTACAGATGAAATTTGTTTTGTAGAATGTGTAATATTATGCATAGCCTCAGCCATATCAAATATAATAACTTTTCCATCTTCGGCTTTTTTTGCCATCTCCGTTGTTAATTCATAACTAGAATTTATACTATCAATATCTAATACAACTTTTTCTGCAACCCCCACTGCTTCTTGCTTAAATTCTTTTAATAAAGTTTGTTGCTTCATAGTTAAATCTGCAAGATATATCGCTGATGATGATAATTGTTGGGCTGCTGTATCAACCTCTTCTGCTGCATACACTGTTGCTCCCACCAAATTTGTTAGACCTTCAGAAATTACCATCAATGAGTCATGAATTATAATAAAATCCCC
>LNZR01000012.1:5814-31637 GCA_002007365.1 Epulopiscium sp. Nele67-Bin005
GCCCTTATGATGCCATTTATGAAACTGCAAAAATTGATGTAAATGGTCATGTAGAATGTATATCTAATGAAAAATGCAATAGTGGTTTTTGTCGTTATGGCTGTGCGATATGTATCGCAGCTTGCCCATTCACAAAAGTTGGATATAATGAAATAAAAAAAAGGTTTCACAAAGAATGATTTCAATTTTTTGGAACAATTTACTTTGAGAATAGCGAAAAAATCGCTGTTGATAAAATAATATAATCGTATGGAGGTAAATATGCCATACACAAAAGTAACGAAAGATAATTTTAATGAAATGATGAAAGCATATATTGCCGCTTTCATCTGTGCGCCCAACAATGATGAATGGAAAATGAAAACCTTAAAACAAGAAATTGGCAGTGCAGAAAAGGTGAAAAATATCATTGAAGAAGAACGTGCAAAGGTGAATATTCCAAAGCCAACCAAAGAGCGAGTAACGGAAACATCATTGTAGGTACTAACAAGGTCTGTGAGTTTCATCAATAGACTTTTTGCATACAGATTGTTATAATGATTAAAACAAAGCCACATCTTGAAGATGTGAGATTATTTATATAATGGAAATGAGACTATATGAAAAAAATATTATCTACGATTGGAAAATGTTTATTATTCTTTTTGGGGTGGGCAGTTATTGTTGGTTTAATTCCTATACCAAATGAACTTAACCCACCACTTTGGAGGTTTGTTGCTGAAATTATCCCACTGTTAGGCATTATGTTATTTACAGCGTTTTTTTACTTTGTCGAGAAAAAAGAAATCTCTATTTTAACCATATCAAACTTTGGCAAAGGAACAACTTATGGATTTACAAGTGGAATTGTGTGGCTTGGCTTAACAACTCTTTTGTTCTATATTTTTGGTATAATTAAAGTAGAAACTACAAATCAAGTTGATATGTTAGCGTTATGGATATTTTCAGCACTTCTAAATGTTGTTATGCAAGAATTATTAGTCAGAGGATACTTATATCAGCTTATAAAGAAAAAATACAATCTGATAGCTGCTGTTATTGTGACAACTGCATTATTCACTTTGCTACATGGCGGAGCAATTGAAGCTGGAATTATACCAACATTAAATGTTATTACAATGAGTTTATTTATGAGCATTCTTTTAGAATACACTCAATCGCTAATAGCACCGATTATTGCACACGCATTTTGGAATATTGTTGGTGCGTTGATTTTAGGAAGTGTGTCTTTAGCAGACGATTACCCCAATTTATTTGATACCCAGTTTGTGGGTAATGAAATTATTTCAGGGGGAAACCTGAAATTTGAGGGAAGCATAATTGTATTGATAATAAATGTTTTCTTTATAATTTTCTTTTTACATCTACATAAAAAGAATAGCCACGTCAAATGAGCATAACAGAAAGTTACATTATTAGAGGTGGCACTATAAGCGATACTGAAAAATGGTTGCTATGTCCTATCTGTCAAGGTAAGACAAGAAATAAACTTCGAGGAGATACGGAACTCAAAAATTTCCCTCTATTCTGTCTGAAGTGTAAGCAAGAAACTTTAATTGATGTACTTAGGTACAAAGTAACCACAATAAAAACTAAATAAGGCATACAAAGACGGATCATATAAATGGTTCGTCTTTTTTATGCTCAAATGAAAGGAAATTCAATGGCAGACAATAGAAAATATTACTATCTATACGAGGTAGATACCCTAGTATATTGTGGCAAATGTCACACTCCCAAGCAAAAACGCTGTGATAAGCCATTGATTGAAAGAAGTAAATAATATAAATTTCATATAGTTGACAATAAGTAATATTGTGATTAGAATAAGTATAGTATTCTAAAGTAATTAGAATAAATAATAATTATTTTAGTGAAAGATAATTTTGAAATTAATCAATGTGTAGGAGTATTTAAATGGTTAAGTATAGAACGATAGATTTGTGTGCAGGGATTGGAGGCATTCGTCGAGGATTTGAATTAACAGGGAAAGCTGAAAATATATTATCAGCAGAAATTGATAAATATGCGTGCATGACATATGAACATTTATATCAAGAAAACCCTATGAATGATATTACAACTAGCGAGTTTAAAGAATTAGTATATAATACTCAGTATGATATTTTATTAGCAGGATTTCCGTGTCAGGCATTTAGTGCAGTTGGCAAAAAAGAAGGTTTCAGAGATATAACAAGAGGGACAATTTTTTTTCATATAGGTGAAATATTGGAAATGACTCGCCCGAAAGCGTTTTTATTAGAAAATGTTGAAGGATTGATAAACCATAAAAAAGGGGATACATTTAATATTATTTTGGATACATTGATAAATAAATTAGATTATCATATAGTTGGTATTGATAAAAATGATATAGATAATAGCTTTATTTTTGATAGAAAAAACATACTGTTAAATGCTAAAAATTTTGGGTTGCCCCAAAATAGACCAAGGGTATATATAGTTGGATTTGATAAAAAAAAATTTGGAAATAAGTTGGACAATATTCCTTTTAAATTTTTGCCTCAACAGCGAAATCAGCCACCGATTTTTTCAGATTTAACTGCTGTATTAGAAATGAAAGCTGAGCCTAACTATTATTTATCACAAGGTTATGTGGATACGTTAAAAAAGCATAAGCAATCTCAAATTCAAAAGGGAAATGGATTTGGTTATATGATAGTAAACGCACCTCATATTAAAAATCCTATATCTAATGCAATACTGGCAACTGGTGGTTCTGGAAAAGAGCGTAATTTAGTATATGACCCACAAGAAGCAGTGATTGGATTGGAAGTAAAGGGTAAAAAAACACCAATAAATAGTGAATGTATACGACTTATGAAACCGTGTGAATGGGGTAAATTGCAGGGTTTTATTGGGTATGCTTTTATGAAAGACGGTAAAGAAGGATTTTCATTTCCAACGAATATTAGTAATAGCCAGCAATATAAGCAATTTGGTAATTCGGTAGCAATTCCTGTTATAGAAGAAATAGCTACAAAAATAGTTCAGACATTAGATGAATTGGGTTAGGAGAACAATAATGAAATACAATAAGGGTGAGTGGAGTGAGGCTTTTGTTTTTATTAAACTTTTAGGCGAAGGAAAAGTCTAAGCTGCTGATGAGTATATGAACAAAAATATTGAAGAATATTATCCTATATTAAAGGTGATTAGAGATGAGATAAAACGAAATTATGTAAGAAGCCAAGAAAAAAATATTGTTCAAATCACTAATTTAGAGGGAGAGGTTTTGAGGGAGTTAGATTCAGATGATTTTATCAAAATATCTGATTTGCTATTAAATGAAATTAGAGTTGGTAAGAATACTTTTGAAATACCTATATTGGAAAAGTTTTTGAATGGTCTAGAAATAATTCAGTTTAAATCACCTAGTCAAGAAAAAGCAGATTTTAATATGGAAATATTAGATTTAAAAACAGATATCTCAAAATATTATTCCTTTAGTATAAAATCAGAATTAGGAAGTAAAGCAACTGTTTTAAATGCATCAAAAGCAACTAATTTTGTATATAAAATTAAAGAGATAGAACCTATTAATATTATGGAGTTAAATAATATCAATAAGGAAACTACTAATAAATGGTTAAAAGCTCGTCTATCTAAAATTCAAGAAAATATAAATAATAAAATATTAGAGGTAAGTTTTGTGAGGACTCATAGTAAAGTATTTTCCTCTAATCTTCAATTAATAGATAGCAAGCTTCCATATATAATAAGTATTATGTTAATGGATTATTATGCTAATGAGGGAATATCAGATATTAAAAGTTTAACAGAACGAATTATTGCAAGAAATCCTTTGGAGATATCACAGGAGAATAAGACTTTATTTTATAAATCAAATATTATAGAATTAATTAAGTCTGCAACTTTTGGTATGGTGCCCAATAAAAATTGGGACAAAAAATATAGTGTAACAGGGGGACTATTAACAGTTAAGAAAAGTGGTGATGTGTTGTGTCATCATATTTTTTATAGTAAAGAAGCTTTAGATGAATATCTGTATAGGAATACACAATTAGAAACAGCCAGCACATCACGATATGGGACAGGGAGTATTTATAATGAAAATGGTGAATATTATTTCACTTTAAATTTACAAATTAGAATGAAGTAAATATTTAAAATTAAGATAGAATATAATATAGTTGTAGGTTGTTGAATAATTCAATCAATCTACATCATCACTAAATATTTCAAGGGTATTTGCTTGGAGTCTTTTATAACTTAATATATATGCATTAAACATAATCGTATATGTCTGGTATATCTTCTAAATTATATTGTCATTTTAATACTGAAAATACATCTACAAAGCCGATTAATAGTTTAGTAGCTGATTTTCAAGCATGGAATAGCATTCAAAATAGTGGTTTAAAGTATTACTTCATTGAATTTATAGATTACAGATATTTTTTTAAATTATATAATTGAATTAATTAGCAATCTTTTATATCAACTTTATAAGGTGTAGATTTACCTACACCTCTCCCTTTTAAATACAAAAAACGGCAATCCAAAAAGATTACCGTTAAATAGGTTTTACATAGGCGAATAAACCTTTAATACAAACTACTCTAACTGTATCCCCCTTTTGAAATGGAGTATTAGAAGTATTTTTGGCATACCAAAAGTCGCCGTTTAATTTGATAGTGCCGTAGTTTGTTGAGTCAACTTCAATTTTTTCAACTACCTGAGCTTCAAATCCAATTAAATCTTCAAGATTTGGCAAGTTCAAATTAAATAAAGATTGTTTCTTAATATGAATTAAAAAATAGTATAACCCCAAAAAACTAATTATAAAAGTGAGTGTAGGCACATAAATATTAGTAACTAGGTTGATAGATAATATTGTGGCAAAGCTACTCAAAAATAAAATTAGAAATATTTTATCTTTGAATACAATAAAGCTTGTACACGATAGAGCCAAAATGATTAGCCATAAATAAGCCATGAGTTCCTCCTTTGGTTGTTTTGAAAAGGATACTTTAGGTTAGTTATAAATATTATAACATAAATGTTAAAATATTCAAATATAAATTGAGGTGAAAAAATGATAGGTTTTATAGGAGCAGGAAATATGGGTTCTACTATGATATATGCAATAGATAATAATTTAAGTGAGGTAGGGATTTTTGATGTAAATTTTAAGAATTATGCAAAGTTTGAAAGTCAAAATATTACATTTTTTGATAATGTGTCGGATTTGGTTTGTAATTCAAAATATGTAGTATTAACAGTAAAACCTAAATATTATGGTGAAGTTTGTGAGCAAATTAAAAGTATTCTTACAAAAAATCACGTGGTGGTGACGGTTGCTCCAAATATAGCGTTGGAAGATATGATGAATTTGCTAGGTGAAAATATAAAAGTTGTTAGAACTATGCCTAATACTCCTGCTTTGGTAGGCAAGGGAGTAACTGCGTATTGTGCAAATGATTTGGTTGAAAATGAGGAAATAGAGGAGCTTAAAAGTTACTTTAACTGCTTTGGAAAGGTGTATTGCGTTTGTGAGAGCAATATGGAAGCTGTGGTAGCTATTTCTGGGAGTTCGCCAGCTTATTTATATATGTTTATAGAGGCTATGGGTGATGCTGGTGTGAAGCTTGGATTATCGAGAGAAGAAGCTTATGAAATTTCTGCAAATGCGATAGCTGGGGCATGTGAGATGGTGTTACAAACAAGTAAGCACCCTGCACAATTAAAAGATGAGGTAACATCTCCAGCAGGAACTACAATCGAAGCTGTATGTTCGTTGGAAGCTAGTGGATTTAGGAGCAGTGTAATAGAGGCGGTTACGGTTTGTTATAATAAAGCAAAAAGTATGTAATTGGTGGGGGATAAAAGTTGCTTTAAGGCAAGGTGTTTTTGTAAGTTTGTTTACTTTGTGTACAAAATAAGTTCTAATTTGATAGCTTGTATCATAACCTTTAATTAAGAACTTTTGGATAGAAAAGAGGAAAAACTTATGAAAAGAGTACACCCCCTACGTTATGAAACGGTTATTTACCAAAGATGGGTTTATGCTTTGACGCTAATTGTTGCGATTACAGCAGGTTGTATGTATGGAATTGATATGGGTGAAAATGATATTTTGTTATTTACAGTAAACCAGTATTTAACGGTAAATGTCCAAAGAACCCCCGTGTTAGAGGCGTTTAGAACATCTTTAATGACATATGGTTTGAGCATTATAATTGTGTTTGTGGGTGGTCTTAGTAAGATGTTATTACCACTATCTATTTTGGGCGTGTTTTATACGGTGTTTTCTTATAGTTTTACAATGACGTGCTTTTTGTTAATATATGGTTTAACTGGAATTTGGGTTAGTATATTAATGATAGGAGTTCAGGCAGCCTTATTAGTTAGTATTTTGATAGAAGTTGGGTATCAGGGGTTAAGGTATAGTGTTTATAGTCAAATAAAAAATATTAAATTTTATTATAGCGTTTTTGTGAAGGCGTTAGTGGTGGCAATAGTTATTAGTACATTTGATGCAATATTTCACCCTATGTTACATAATTTAGTTATAAGTATTTTACAAAAATAGTACAGGGCTTATCTAGTAAACTCTGTACTATTTTTGTAGGTTAAGAATATACAGACTTGGATTTTTAAAAATAAATTGCCTTATTAATAAGAAAGTAGTTGAAATTTGTTTAAAATTGAGGCATAATATAAAAAACAAGTTTGGGGATAATTAGACGCTATATTTTTTTTGTACTTTTTTGGGGGTTAAAGTAAGTTTTAGATTAATAATTAATTGACTCATATTGAGCATTTATTCAATATAGCCAACCTAAAAAATGGTAAATGCAAATATTACCAAGAAAGATAACTAATAAATGAAATAAATGTTGTCAAATTGCCCTATACTATATCTATGTTTATATAGGTAAATCTTAATTAAAATAGGGAAAGTGAGGAAAAAGTAATTTTTTTAAATAAAAATGTAGAAATAAAGTCGAAAAAGAGATATAATAAGACAAGTGGTTTTGTTCATACTCTTTTTAATAGTTTTAATAGGAAATAAGAAATATGGAAAGGGTGGTAAGAATGTTTTATAACTTAGACGTAACAGCAAAAGCTTTAGATGCAAATATGTTAAAGTATGAGAAGCTTACAAATAACATTGCAAACATTGATACTGTGGGGTACAAACGTCAAGATGTAGCATTTGAAAATTTATTGCAAGGTGAAATTGATCGTAATGGGGGGAGTACTAAAAACCTTAATATAAATGCGATAGAGCCAACAGTTTTTACGGATATGCCGTTTGCTTCTATGCGCTACGATGAGAATAATATCGATATAGATAAGGAAAATGCAGAACTTAGTAAAGCGAAGTTGCGCTATGATGTTCTGATTACTCGTGCTAATGCACAAATTACGAGATACCAAACAATATTCCAGACAATTAACTAGGAAAAATTGAAAATAGGAGGGGAATTTTATGTCATTTTTTGGTTCTATGGATATTGCAACAACGGGACTAACATCTCAGCGTTTACGACTAGATATTATTACACAAAATATAGTTAATGTTAATACAACTAGAACAGAAGATGGGGGTCCATATCAGCGTCAAGTAGCACTATTTGAAGCTATTAGTGACTCAAACACTTTTGAAGATGTATTAAGAAAACAAGTTATGGGAACGAGTACTAACAATGAAGTTTCTGGAGGGGTTAGGATAACAGGAATTGTAGGCGATGAAGCTGAATTCCCAGTAATGTATGACCCATCTCACCCAGATGCAAATGAAGATGGTTATGTAGAACTTCCAAACGTAAATATAGTTGATGAGATGGTAGATATGATTTCAGCAAGTAGATCATATGAAGCTAGTGTAACAGCATTTAACAACATGAAAGCAATGGCTGGTAAAGCACTGGAGTTAGGACAATAGAAGGGGGCATATAGATGATAGAGGGAATACACACTTCGTTATTTGAAGCTAATAATAACAAACAACTTAGTGGAAATAATTTAAGTTACCCAGTTGACGACACAACATTTAAAGTATCGTTTGAGGCAGCTAAAGAACTTTTGGCAGTTACAAATGCAGCAGAAGAAACGACAACGCAATTAACATACGACTTTATGACAGGCAAAAATGATAATATTCATGAGCTTATGATTGCTCAAGAGAAATCAAGTATTTTACTTCAGTTTACTATGCAGGTAAGGAATAAAATCGTAGAAGCGTATGATGAGATTATGAGAATACCAGTATAGTAAAATTAAATATGAGATGAGGTGAAATAATGCCAGAGACGATAACACAAGTATCAAGTCAGATTACAGAGCGGTGGAGCAACCTGCCTAAAAAGCAAAAGATACAAGTTGGAGGCGGAATTGGGGCGTTGCTAGTAGCTATTGTACTGGCAGTTGCTATGTTATCACGTACGGATTCTACTATCTTGTATAGAAATTTGGATTTAGTTGCAGCAGCTGAAGTAACTGAAGTCCTTGAGGCGAATGGTATTGCATATGAACTAACGGATAATGGAACTACCATTATGGTTGATGAGTCAATTTTAAATTCAGCCAAGATAATTTTAGCAAGAGAAAACGTACCAAAAGGAAATTATACATTTGATGATGCTATAACCAATTCAATGTCTACTACAGAACAAGAAAAAGACGCTAAGATGCAGTACTTAACTAAAGTAGATTTAGAGCAAGGGTTAATTTCTATGGGTGGAATATCAGATGCTAAAATTCAACTGATAGTCCCAGAGCAAAAAAATTCTTTCTTAGCAGCAACTCAAGAAAGTTCAGCAAGTGTTATATTAACTTTAAGAAATCAATTATCTGCTGACCAAATAGAAGGTATTGCTAGATATTTAGCTAGTAGTGTTGAAAACTTAAAAATTGAGAACATAACAATTTTAGATTCAAATAGTAATCTACTTTATGATGGTAGCAATTTAGATGCGATGTCTGGAAATAGCCAGCAAGATTTAAAAACTGCTGCAGAGAAATCGTTACAAAGCAAGATTTACGCATTATTAGGACCAATGTATGATGAAGTTACAATTAGTCCAAACTTAGTATTAAACTTTGACCAGTATCACGAAAGTACAGAAATTTACTCAACACCAGTTGAAGATTCTGATGCAGGTCTTAAGGCAACAGAAAATTGGGCAACATCAGAAGCAGTAAACATGACTGTAGGGGAAGCTCCTGGAGTTGATGCAAATGCTGGAGTTGCTACAACGGTAACAGTAAATGAAGTAACTGGTGAGAGTGCTAGTGAAACAAGAAGTACAACCTATAACAACAACAAAGTTTTAACAAGTACAGTTAAAGGAATTGGTGAAATTGATTATATTGCATCTTCTATTGCTGTAAACGTATTTACTTATAGAGTTTATGATGAAGCTCTAGTTACACCAACTCTAGCAGATGGAATGACTTGGGACGATTTCAAAACTGCTAATAGCCAACTTGTGGCACTGGATTTAGACCCTGGTGTTGCAGATGTGGTTGAAAAAGGAACAGGTCTTACAAATGTAGCTGTATATGGATATGAAAAACCAATCTTCATTGATGAAATTCCATATGTAATTGACTACAAAGATTATATTCCATTTGTTCTACTTCTAATCATTGGTATTATCATCTTAATGTTAGTTCTTAGATTTAGAAGACAAGAAGAAATTGTTGAAACTGTACCTGAGTTACAATCTGAAACTCTTCTTAAAGCTACTGCTGAAGAAGTACGTGAGAGCTTGGAAGTTGGAAATGAAGAAATTGAATTCAAAGAGGAATCAGCTATTAAACAACAAATTGAAAAATTCGTTGATGAAAAACCAGAAGCAGTTGCCAACTTATTACGTAACTGGCTATCTGATGATTGGGAGGAGCCATCGTAAGTGTCTGAAGAAATTTCAACTCGGCAAAAAGCCGCAATGCTCTTAATTTCTTTGGGGCCTGAGAAAGCCTCTAAAGTTTTTAAGTATTTAAAACAAGAAGAAATTGAAGATTTAACTTTGGAGATAGCCAGTATAAAGGCTGTTTCTCCAAAGGTTAAAGAAGAAGTTATGCAAGAATTTTATGAAATTTGTTTAGCTCAAGACTACATTACAGAAGGTGGTATTAACTACGCTAAGCAATTACTAGAGCAGGCATTAGGCTCAGACCGAGCAAACGAAGTTATCGGAAAGCTTACAATGTCACTGCAAGTTAGACCGTTTGAATTTGCTCGTAAAACAGATGCGTCACAACTTATTAACTTTATTCAAAACGAGCACCCTCAAACAATTGCACTTATTTTATCATACCTAAAACCAAATCAGGCATCGGCAATCTTATCAGCCCTACCAGTTGAGAGACAAGCCGATATTGCAAGACGTATTGCCCTGATGGATAGAGCTTCTCCAGATGTAGTTAATGAGGTAGAACGTGAGTTTGAAAAACGACTATCTGCATTATTATCTGAGGAATACACTGCAATTGGTGGTATTGATGCAATCGTTGAAATTATCGGGTTGGTTGACCGTTCAACGGAGAAAAACATCATCGAAACGCTGGAAGTTGAAGAGCCAGAACTTGCTGAAGAAGTTAAGAAGCGTATGTTCGTATTTGAAGATATCTCACTTCTTGATAACCGTTCAATTCAACGTGTACTGCGAGATGTTGATAATAGAGACCTTGCAATTGCACTTAAAGGAACTAAAGCAGAAGTTAAAGACCTTATTCTTGGGAACGTGTCTAAGCGTCTAGCGGCTATGATACAAGAAGACCTTGAATTCATGGGTCCAAAGCGTATGAAAGAAATTGAGGAAGCACAACAAAAAATTGTTGCGATTATCCGTCAGTTAGAAGAAACGGGTGAAGTTGTTATCGCTCGTGGTTCGGGAGATGATATCGTTGTCTAGTATAATTAAAGGTCGTAGAATTCGTGAAATTTCTACAATTCAACTTGAGTATGGAAACACTCCTCAAGATGGTTTTGCTCCAATAACTGCTCCAGCCGCACAAAATGTAGGCAAAGTAGTTGGAGGGGCTTCTCCTCTGGGAGAAGAAGAGGCAGAGTTTGTTAAGTTTTCGGTTGATGATGAGGAAGAAGATTTTGCAACAAACTTCCCAGATTTGGTAGCCGAAGAAGAAGTTCAAGAAGAAAAAGGAAGTATTGCACAAGAACAAGCAAGTGAAATGTTAGCAGATGCCAAAAAGCAAGCTGATGAAATAGTTATGAAAGCTAAAGATGAAGCTAAAGAATTTCTTGATGAAATCGACAAAGAACGACAAGCATTTGACAAAGAAATTCAAGCAACGCGCAAAAAAGCAGAAACTGAAGCTAAGAAAATGGTTGATGATGCAACTAAAAAAGTGAAGCAACTAAAAGCAGAAGCAGAAACCGAAAAGAAAGCAATTTTGGTGGAGGCAGAGCAAGAAGTTATAAACTTAATTAACCATCTAACATCACATCTAATTGGTCATGAGCTTCGTTCTAGTTCTAAGTGGCTACATTATATAGTAAGAAATATGTTAAATCACCAATCGCTAGAACAAAAATTTTGTGTAAATGTATCTCCAACAGTTTACAATAACTTGACAGAAGATGAAATTAAACAAATTGAAGGAATGTGCAAAGATTTAACAATTACAGAAAATGCAAATCTAAAAGAATTTGCTTGCACAATAGGAACTGAAACAGGAGATATTTATTATGATGTAAACGAAGGGTTAGAAACTCTTTGTAAAGATTTACTTTTATTACAACAAATAGAGGCTAAGTAAATGATAGATTTTGGAAAATTTTATGATGTAACAAAAGAAATGCCTTTAGTATATAAAGGAAGAGTTACCAAAGTTGTAGGAATGGCAATCGAAAGTTGCGGACCTGCAACAAACATAGGTGATATTTGTGAAATTACTACACGTGATAAAAAACGAACTTTGTTAGCTGAAGTAGTTGGATTTCGTGACCAAAACATTTTGCTTATGCCTCTTGGTAATATAGAGGGAATAGGCCCAGGTTGTGAAGTTGTTGCAAGAGGGTTAAAGCTGAGTGTAAAAGTTGATGAGAGCCTACTTGGACACGTGGTAGATTGGCAAGCAAAACCTATAAACGGATTAGATGTTTTTTGTAAATATGATGCTCCAATAGAAAATGATGCTCCAAACCCAATGAGCAGAGAAAGAATTCATGAGCCGTTAGTGCTTGGCGTACGTGCAATAGACGGAATGTTGAGCGTTGGTAAAGGGCAAAGAATGGGAATATTTGCAGGTAGTGGGGTTGGAAAAAGTACTCTAATGGGTATGATAGCAAGAAACGCATTATCCGATATAAATATAATTGCTCTAATTGGAGAGCGTGGTCGTGAGGTTCGAGAATTTATCGAAAAAGACTTACAAGAAGCAGGGTTAAAACGCTCAATAGTAGTAGTAGCAACAAGCGACCAACCAGCTCTTATGCGTCTAAAGTCTGCCAAAACAGCAACAGCACTAGCAGAATTTTTTAGAAGTCAGGGAAAAGATGTATTATTACTTATGGATTCATTAACACGATTTTCAATGGCGCAAAGAGAAATAGGACTCTCAATCGGAGAACCACCAATCTCTAGGGGATACCCACCATCAGTTTTTGGAATGATGCCAAAACTTTTGGAACGAGCTGGAAATGATGATAAAGGAAGCATTACAGGGTTATATACAGTTTTAGTAGATGGGGACGATTTTAATGAACCAATAACGGATACAGCCAGAGGGATTTTGGACGGACACATAATGATGTCAAGAAAGATTGCCCAAAAAGCACACTATCCAGCAATTGATATTTTAGCAAGCATCTCAAGGGTTATGGGTGATGTAACAACGCCAGAACATAGAGAACTTATGATGAACATTAAAAAACATATGGCCATTTATAGAGAGGCCGAAGATTTGATTAACGTTGGGGCATACAACAAAGGGTCAAATCCAGAAATTGACCTTGCAATTTCCAAAATTGGAGAGATAAACGCATTTTTAACTCAACGTACCCATGATAATATTCCTTTTGAAGAAACAATTTCTATGATGCAAAAAATCGTTGGTTAAAAGGGGTTGATATTATCGTTAAATTTAAGTTAGAGCCAGTGCTATCTCTAAAAGATAACATTGAGCAAGTAAAAAAGAAGGAATTATCTGATGCCTTTGCATTTAAACAACAAAAAGTTGATGAGAAAGAGGCGCTAGAGAATACTTACAAATTGCTTGAAGAACAGATGAAAGCAGAGTTAACTAGTGGCAAGA
Source organism: Epulopiscium sp. Nele67-Bin005 (assembly GCA_002007365.1). Lineage (GTDB taxonomy): Bacteria > Bacillota > Clostridia > Lachnospirales > Cellulosilyticaceae > Epulopiscium_D. The sequence goes on from LNZR01000012.1 coordinate 19,090, forward strand.
TTAACCCGACTGTAATGGAGCAACTAGGGACTTATAAAAAACTTGTAGCAGCCAAAATAGTTGAGGCCCAAAAAGCAGTAGATAAGGCCCATGAATTAGTTTTAAAAGCTCAAGAAAATTTGCGAGAAGCTGTCAAAGAACGAAAAATTTTAGAAACCCTAAAGGAAAAACACATTGAGGCACAAATGACCCTGGAGCGACAAGCAGAGCAAATCTTATTAGATGAGATTGTAAGCTACAAATACATTACGAAAGAAGGGGGGAGTTAGGTTTGGCCAAAAAGAAAAAAGGGGAAGACGCTGAAAATGTTGAAGAAACTGATTTAGTTGAAGGTGAGGAAGACGGAAAGAAAAAGAAGAAAAAGAAAAAAGATAAAAAAGATAAAAATGCACCAGAGGAAGAAGGCGAAGATGGTGGCAAGAAGAAAAAGAAAAAGGGTGGTAAGAAAAAATTCCTTTTGATTTTACTAATCGCTGCTGGTGTAGGTGCTTATCTTAATTGGGATACAATAAGACCCACACTTTATGATTTGACTTCTAGTGTTCCTGCTGTTAGCAAATATTTTGCAGAACCAGACGCTGACCCGTATACTCTAATGACTCAAAATCAACTAATAGAAGAAATTAAAGCATTAGAGAGTGCGAAGTCTTCGTTAAACATTCAAATAGAAACGCTTCAAAAAGATAAGACTGATTTATCATCACAAATTTCACGTCTTAGACAATATGAAACATCATACAACACATTTCAGGCCGAAAAACAAGCTTGGAACGCAGAAATAGCAAATAGTAACCCAAGTATGTACATCAATTATTATGAAGAAATGTATCCAGATGATGCGGCTCAAATATATGCCCAATTAAAAGGAGCAGTAGTATTAAATGATGAGCAAAAAGCGTATGTAAATATGATTACAAATATGGATACAAAGCAAGTAGCAAGCGTAATGGAATTATTACTAGAAACGGATATACCATTAGTTAAAGGAATTTTAGAAAAGCTTACTGTAGCTAAAAAGGCAGAATTACTAGATGAAGTATCTGTGGATAATGCCGCACAACTTATAATGTTACTTTCACCAGATGATTTTTAATTCCAAGGAGGATAATATATATGTTTTCTACAATTGCCCAAACAGCAGGATTAGCCGTACAAAAAGAGTCTACTTTAGATATATTAAATTATAACCAAACAAATCAAGACTTAAACACAAATAACGAAAATAATTTCCAAATTACACTTGATATGTTAAAATTAGATACACAACCAAACACAACTAGTACTTTTAGTGCAAAAGACGCACTACTTAAACAAACAAGTACTCAAACATCTACTTACTTAAGCAATAATTCAACAAGTAGTAGCTCAAATACAACTAGCAGTAGTTCAACAAACAACAGCACAACAACTTCTAACAGTAGTTCAACAAGCAACAACACAACAACTTCAAACAATACAACAACTTCTACAGATAACACATCAAACAAAAAAGATGATGTAGAAAACAAAAAAACTGAAGATAACACTAATGAAAATGCTGAAAACGAAGTTTTAGAAGAAGCACCAGTTGTAATAGAAGAACTTGCTGGTCTTATGCAACAAACAGAAGAAACTTCAGAAAATATGGAAGCTGAACTTTCGCAAGAGAATAGCTTACAACTAGAAGGAGGAGAAAACGTTGAAGTAAACCAAGAGCAAACAGAAGAACCATCAGAAGATGAAATGATACAAATGTTAGCTCAATACTTAAGCATTCCAGCAACAGAAGTTGTAGAGAAGTTAGAAAAAATTGAAGGTTCAGTTGATTTTACAGAAGGAAAACTTGACCAACAAATGTTAAACTCTTTAATAGAAGAAGTTTACACATTAGAAGATATTTTGACTAACCCAGAAGTAGCTCAAGATATGTTAGAACTAAAAGAAGTTTTAGCAACAGAAGAATTTTTGGTAACACCAGAGCAAATTGAGCAAGCAGTACAAGAAGCTCAAACTCAAGATATAAATTTACTTATGCCAACTGATAATATCATTAGAGATACAGTTGCAACAGAAATGGTAGCAGAAGAAGTACTACCAACTATGGAAGCGCAAAATAACACAACAGGAGAAATTACAAACCTAGAAATTTTAGCACAAGCTGATAAATCACACTTAGGGTTTGATATCCCTGTAACAGCAGTATACCACACAGCAGGGCCACAAATTTATGTAGACCAAGCAACTGCTGCAACTCTTGGTTCAAGATTTGTACAACCAAATAACTTAGTGTCACAAATGATTGAGCAAATTCAAATTGAGCAACTACGTGAAGGGCAAGAACTTACAATGAACCTAAACCCTCGTGAACTTGGAAAGTTATCAATCAAAATCATTGAGGTAAATGGAGTTGTAACAGCTGATATTAAGGTAGAAAGTGAGAAAACTAAAGAAATTTTATCTTCTCAACTTGATGCATTAAAAGAAGCTCTTGAAGAACAAGGTTTAACAGTTGCAGAATTCAACGTTGATGTAGATAGCAAATCTTACCAAGAGCAAATGATGGAGCAACAACAACAAAAATCTACAAAACGTATGGAAGAATTAATTGCAATGCACATGAGTGAGGAAGAAATCGAAGTTGAGGAAATTGATGTAACTCAAATTCGCCACAGTCAAAATGTAAATGTAAGAGTATAGGAGGGAAATAGTATGAGTACAACATCGGCTTTAACAACATCAGAAAGTAGTTATTTTCAACTAGACACATCATCACGTGAGCCAGTACAAGATATGGGGAAAGATGAGTTTATTCAACTTCTAGTTACCCAACTAAAATATCAAGATCCATTTGAACCAATGGATAATACAGAGATGGTTGCACAACTTGCACAATTCTCGGCACTTGAGCAGATGATGAATGTAGCTCAAGCTACTGAAAAGCAAATGATACACAGTATGATTGGGGACTATGTAGAATATTCTTATACAAATGATGAGGGACAAACAGAATATTATATTGGAAAAGTTGACTATGTAAAACTTTCAGGAAGTGAGTATTTGCTTGGACTTGGGGACCATGAAATTTCGTTAGATAATGTATATCAGGTATATGACGCTGATAATATTACTACAAACTCATCACCATTTGAAGTTATTGGGAAAACTGTTCAGGCAATTACGACAACGATTGATGATACGACAGGGCTTTCTACAGAAGTTATTATCGAAGGGGAAGTACTTGGAATTAAACTTATTGATAGTGAGGCTCATGTAATTATTGGTACTGGCGAATATGAGTTAGTAATACCATTTGATGATGTTCAAACTATCGTAGAAAAACCATCTGTAACAGGACGCTACGTAGTTGGTACAGTTATCGAAGATGGAGAAGAGATTGAAGTTGAAGGGTATGCAGAATACATCTCAATTGATGAAAGTAATACTTATATTTATGTAAATGGATACTTCGTTAAATTTGAAGATATTACAGATGTTCGTGATAGCGAATAAAAAATTGGATTTTAGCCTACTAGGAGCATTATCTCCTAGAAGGTTTAATATTAGAATTAGGATAGATTATTTAGGAGGAAAACGATTATGATGAGTTCAATGTTTTCAGGCGTATCTGGTCTGAAAGTGCATCAAACTAAAATGGACGTTATCGGTAACAATATCGCCAACGTTAACACAACAGGATTTAAAGCAGATAGAGTAACATTCTCTGATGTATTTTATACAACTATGCAATCAGGAACAGGAGCTAGTGATGCTACAGGTCGTGGGGGACTTAACCCTATGCAAGTAGGTCTTGGGGCTAGTGTATCTTCGATTGATACATTAATGACAACAGGTTCTACACAAAGAACTGACAACCCATTTGACGTTATGATACAAGGTGATGGAATGTTAATCGTTAGTGATGCTAGTGGAACATACTTTACAAGAGCTGGGGCATTGCGTATTGACGTAGAAGGAAACTTAGTAATTCCAAATGGTATGAAAGTTCAAGGTTGGGGAGTAAACGAAGAAACTGGACTAATCGAAAGAGGAGTAGTTCAAGATTTAGTATTAAGCTCACCATCAAACTTAACAACACAACCAGAAATTACTACAGACGTTCAAATCTCAGGGAACTTAGCATTATCAGACTCAATTTTGGCTGATGATACTCCTGAAGACCCAACAGATAACCCAGTAGCAGCAATTCCAACACAAATTAAATTCTACGACTCATTAGGAAACTACTGGAGCATGACGCTTACATTCCAAGCAACAGAAATTATTGAAGGAACGCAAACTACATGGACTGCAGGGTTCCCAAGTGATGACTCAGGGACAGGATATTACGTAGAGCTTACAAACCAAAATGGAGAAACAGTAGTTGTAGATCCACCACCATCAATTGAACCATCAACATTTTCATTTGATAGCACAGGTAGCTTTATCGGGGTAGATGGAGCATTGGCATATGACCCAACAGATTTAAGTAGTGGGCAGTTAGTAATTAGTGGACTTTCAATTCCTGGTTCTAGTGCTGTTGTTGGTTTAGATGGAGCTGTAACAGTTGATGTTAGTCAATTAACTCAATATACAGCAAATACAAACTTAACAGCAAGTTTAGGAAGTTTAGAAGGAACTGGTGCAGGGAAAAGTGCTGGGGACATGGTAGGATTTGATATTGGGACAGATGGAAAAATTACAGCATACTATAACAATGGGGACACTAAATTATTAGGTCAAGTAGTTATGGCAATATTTGAAAACCCAGCTGGTATGGAAAAAGTTGGAGATACATTATTTGCAGCAACAAATAACTCTGGAGAATTTGATGGAATTGGGACAGATGCGTTGTTACAAACAGGGGTACTCGAGATGTCAAACGTAGACTTATCATCAGAATTTACAGAGATGATTATTACTCAGCGTGGTTTCCAAGCTAACTCAAAAATTATTACAACATCAGATGAATTACTACAAGAACTTGTTAATCTTAAGCGTTAATTATTTTAGGTAAATGAGGTTTTTTGGCCTCATTTATTTTTGAGGGTAATAATATATTTATTAGGTAGGCGTTGGGTTAATATTTTAGGGGTTTGGGGTATGTAGCCTTGACTAAATAAAATGGTTAACTTAACATGAAGGGGATTACCCACAATAAGAGGAGGAATAAACATGATAGCAGTAAGAAAATTAAACGAAAAACCTTACATCTTAAACGCAGACCTTGTAGAAACAATTGAGGCAACACCAGATACTGTAATTACATTAACAACAGGCAAGAAATTAGTAGTAATGGAAACGGTAGAAGATGTAGTAAATGCCATAATTGGATACAAGCAAAAATGCTTCCTACTTAATAGATACCACGAAAAAGAGAAAGAATTAGATTTGTATGAAAAGATGCAAAAAGAAGCTTTGAACAAAATTAGTGCAGAAGCAAAACACATTCACACACACTAAATTTAACACATAGTAAAAAGTAGTTATTTAATGTTTCCACAAGTTTTGGTTGTCAAGAGTAGTCATTTTTGATGTAAAACATTAAATGCATTTGCTAAAAAATTTGGCAAGCTTTAACAAAGGTACTTATAGCAAGACAATATACCATGCAAATAATAAACGCAACAATAAAGCACTACACAAATAAACATGAAAGAGGTGTAAAATTATGGATATAGCAACTCCCATAGGTTTGGTCATGGGTGGGGCCTTCATGGTTATTTCTATCAATTTAGGGGGGTCAATCAGTGCCTTCATTGACTCGGCATCGATAATGATCGTATTCGGGGGATTAGTAGCAGCCCTACTTATTTCATATCCCTTACCAGCCGTTATAACTGGATTTAAATCGTTTGGAGCTGCCTTAAAAGATAATTTACCAGACCCTGTAGACCTTATCAACCAAATAAATGACCTAGCTCAAGCAGCTAGAAAGGACGGGTTACTTGTTCTTGAGGAAAAAGCACAAAGTATGGAAGAACCTTTTTTGAAAAAAGGCGTATTATTAATGGTAGATGGTACGGAAGCTGAACTAATCAGAGATATTTTAGAAACAGATTTAGCATTTATGGAAGAACGTCACAAAACAAACCAAAACTTCTGGTCAAAAGTAGCTGAGAATGGTCCTGCATGGGGTATGATCGGTACACTTATCGGACTTGTAAACATGCTTGGGGCGTTATCTGACCCTTCTACACTTGGACCTAAAATGGCCGTTTCACTTATCACAACGTTCTACGGTTCGGTACTTGCCAACTGGGTAGCCAACCCAGTAGTAGTAAAAATGGAATACAAATCAGCAAGAGAGTCTATGATTAGACAAATTATGATTGAAGGATTACTATCAATCCAAGCTGGGGAAAACCCTAACGTAATCCAAGAGAAATTAAAATCATTCTTAACTCCAGCAGAAAGAGAAAAAGTTGGTGAAGGTGGTGGCGGAGGGGAATAAACTTTGTAACATAAAAGTTTTATTCCAGTTTGCTTTATATTATTAGAAGAAAGGAGCAAATAGAAGATGGCAAAAGAGAAGAAAATAGTAATTAATATGGGATTACCTGCATGGATGGGAACATTTAGTGACTTAATGACATTACTACTTTGTTTCTTCGTGTTACTTTTCTCAATGGCAGAAACTGATGCCGCTAAGTTTACAGCTTTTATTAATTCGTTTGATGGTTCGGTTGGTATTATGTATGGTGGGGCTACCATAACCAATTCGGAAGGGTTAGTTGGAGGAGGAGTTGATAACTTTGCAAATAATGATGATATTATTGAAGAGTACAAAGAGGCTCAAGACCAAATAATCAAAGAAGAAATGAGAAATATCGAAAAAGAAATTCAAGAATACATCGATAGCGAAGGAGTTGCTGATAGAGTTGAAGTTGAACAAAGAGGAGATGTTGTAATTATAACATTTGATAATGCAATGCTTTTTGCTAGTGGTTCGGCAACTTTACAACCAGCAAGTATACCAGTACTCGATATTATGGGTACAAAATTAAAAGAATATTTAGATGGTGATAACTATAATATGAAATTAGAAGGTCATACAGATAATGTTCCAATTAGTACAGCACAATTTCCAAGTAACTGGGAACTTTCAGCGAGCCGTGCTATTGCAGTAGCTCAGTTTTTTGTAACGGAGTTAGGATTTGACCCAGCAAAAACTTCGGCAGAAGGGTTTGGGGAATATCAACCAGTTGGAGATAACAACACAGCTGAAGGACGTGCAGAAAATCGTCGAGTAGAGGTTAAAATAATAAAATCATCGTCTTAAATTGACGCAAAAAGGTGGGATTTTTTTGGATAAATTTAAAATTTTCGTAGTAGTAGCGATAGTAGTACTAACGCTTGCTATTGGTGGAGGGGTATTTTTAGTATTTACTATGTTAAATAGTGATACCACAGAAAATGGAGCACCTCCAGTACCAGTAGAGTATAGACCTGATAAAATGGAAACACACTCACTAGATGAGATTATGATGTCTAATCTTGTAAGTTTTGATGGCAAAACTCATGTTATAAGAATAGGGATTGCATTTGGTGTTGATTTATCAAGCAAAGAATATTCAGATTTTATGGACGCATTTGAAAATCGTCAAGTAATTTTTAAAAGTAAAATCTTAGAACATTTAAGACAACAAGAATATGAAATGTTATTATTACCAGATGCTAAAGAAAAATTAGCAATTGAGATTAAAGACATTATTCATGAGGAATTTAGATGGGTACAAAACCCTATTTACCAAGTATATTTCTCAGAGTTCTTAGTGCAATAAACAAAGTTTGTGATGATGTTTAGTTGTGCCTTAACTTATAAAGATAAAAAAATAATTTTACATCATCAAACAAATTTTGATATAATACTTTTACATTTTGTAATTATACGCTATAATAGTGGTAATATTATAGAATTTGTAAAAGTACCAAAGAAACCAAAGCAACAAAAAACAACAAGAGGAGCCTTTTAAGGAGGTGAAAAATGAGTGACGTACTTTCACAAGCCGAGATAGATGCGCTGTTTGGTTCTTTACAGAGTGGGGAAATTGATATTGATGAAGTTAAAAAGGAAGATACGAGAACTGTAAAGTCGTATGACTTTGCTCGTCCAACGAAGTTCTCAAAAGAAAACCTTAGAACTTTAGAAATCATATTTGAAAGTTATTGTAGATTGGTATCTAACTATTTATCAGGGTATTTACGAATTATGACTCCAATAGAAGTTATGAATGCTGAAGCAATAACATATTATGAGTATACCAATTCTCTTAGTAATCCAGTAGTGCTTTCTATGATAGATTTTGCTCCATTAGAAGGAACAATAATTTTAGAAGTATCACCTAATATTAGTTATGCATTTATTGATAGAATATTAGGGGGTGGAGGTAGAGATATTGATAAAGTTCGAGAATTTACAGAAATAGAACAAATAATCTTAGAAAGACTATTTAATAAATTTACGCAACTTTTAATTGAGCCATGGGAGAGTGTTATGGAGCTACACCCTCGCTTAAACAAAATCGAAACTAACTCACAAGTAGTTCAAATTATTCCTCCTAATGAAATGGTAGCTCTTATTACAATTAGTATTAAGTTTGGTGAAGTTGAAGGATTTATAAATATTTGTATTCCATATATTGTTGTTGAGCCAGTAATGGATAAAATTAATACTCGTGCTTGGTTTACATCTAATAGGGATAACAGCGATATATCTTATACAGAAGAGCTAGAAGAACTAATTAGAAGAACAAACATTCCTATTAAAGCCGTACTTGGTCAGACCCATATCACTGTTCAAGAGTTTTTGGATTTACAAGTGAATGACATAATAAAGCTTGACCGTACAATAGAAGATGATGTTGATATTTATGTTGGAGAAATCTTGAAGTTTAAGGCAAGTCCAGGAAGTTCAAGAAACAGGTCAGCTGTACAAATAAATGAAGTAATACTAAAGGAGGACGGGTAAATGGCTGGAGAAACGCTTTCTCAAGACGAGATTAATGCTTTGCTTGGGAATATGAATGCCGATGATACACCTGACCAATCGTCTGATAGCGATGATTTAACAGGGAAAATGTTAACTACTGATGAGGTAGATGCTTTAGGTGAAATTGGGAACATTAGTATGGGCACTGCAGCAACAACGCTTTTTGCTCTACTTAATCACAAAGTCTTAATTACAACACCAAAAGTCAGTGTTATAACTACAGAGAGCTTTAAGGCGGCAATTACAGATGATTTAATTGCAACATCTGTAGGATATACAGAAGGATTAGTTGGGGATAATTTACTTATTTTAAAAGATTCAGATGTAAAAATTATTGCCGATTTGATGATGGGAGGAGAAGGAGTTTGCTCAGATGAGCCAATTAACGAATTCCATTTAAGTGCAATTTCCGAAGCAATGAACCAAATGATAGGTTCATCTTCAACATCTATGTCACAAATCTTTGGAAAAAAGATTGATATTTCACCACCACTAGCTATACAATTAGATAGTGCAAGAGATAGATTAGATGAATTACTAAGTAAAGATGAACACTTAGTAAAAGTATCATTTAGAATGCAGGTACTAGATAATATAATTGATACAGAACTGATGCAAATCATGCCATTTAGCTTTGGTAAAGATTTGGTGGCAGGGTTATTAAGTGCAAATGACTCTTCATCAGAACCTGAGCCACAACCTGCACCAGCACCACCAGCACCACAAGAAATGCCACAACAACAGGCAGATCCTAATGCACAAATGGGCATGCCAATGGGTGACCCTAACATGATGATGAACCCACAAATGGGCATGGGAATGCCAATGGGCGACCCTAACATGATGAACCAACAAATGATGATGAACCCGCAAATGATGGGTGGCATGGGTATGCCGATGGGGCAAATGCAACATGTATACCCTGCAGGTGGAGCTTATGGTTATCCGCCTCAAGCAGTATATCCACCAGATGTTGACATTCAAAATGCACACTTCCAAGCGTTTGATAGAAATCAGACTGCAGCACCTGGAGCAGAGAATATTAATATTCTTATGGACGTTTCACTAGATGTTACAGTGGAGCTTGGGCGTACTCGTAAAAAGGTACGTGAAATACTTGAATATGGTCAAGGGGCTATTATTGAGCTTGACCGTGTAGTTGGAGAACACATTGACATTTTAGTTAATGGAAAATTTATTGCAAAGGGTGAAGTTGTAGTAATTGATGAGAATTTTGGTATTAGAATTACTAGCATTATTAGCCCAGAACATAGGATTTAATTTTAAAAATATATTTAAAAGTAAAGGTAGGTATAAGAGATGGCAAGTGTTTTAATAGTAGATGATGCAGCGTTTATGAGAATGATGATTAAGGATATCTTAACAAAAAATGGTTACGATGTAGTTGGAGAAGCTGAAAATGGGCAAATCGCAGTACAAAAGTATAGCGAACTTAAACCGGATTTAGTTTTAATGGACATCACAATGCCAGAGATGGACGGGCTACAAGCTTTAAAAGCAATTAAGGGAGCAGATGGTGGAGCAAAAATTATTATGTGTTCTGCGATGGGACAACAAGCGATGGTAATTGAGGCTGTACAAGCAGGAGCGAGAGACTTTATCGTTAAACCGTTCCAGGCAGAGAGGGTAATTGAAGCCGTTTCAAAAGTTATAGGTTAAGGTATGTCATTTACAGAGGTTATTTTTTTATTAGGTTCATTCGTATTTATTTTGGGGGCAACCTATTTTACAACTAAGAAAATAGCACAAATAAAGCTTGGGAATTATGGGGGGCAAAGAAATATGCAGTTTGTTGAGGCCCTCCCCTTAGCTGCAAATCAATTTGTTTATATTGTAAAGATAGGTGATGAGTATCATCTTTTTTGCAGTTCAAAAGAAGTGCTAAATTATGGGGCAAAAATTGAAGGTTTGGATATCAACCTAAATTCCGAAAATACAACAACCACATTTAGCGAAAATATAGCAAATGCAATAAAAAGTACCAAGGTTAATTTACAAAAAGAAGAAGATTTGTAAAAATTATTAATGTACGACTGTTTTATATGCCGAAGCACTCATTTGGGTGCAAAAAATTTTTACCTAAAATTAGGAAACTCGGCAAATATAGTAATCTTATTTAAAAATGTAGAGTTATTTAAAAAATGTAAAGTCCTAAAATCATGAAAGATAATAAATAATTATCTATAAAAACAGGAATAGAAATTTTTAGCATATCAATATTTAAAATAAGACGGGTTACTATAAAAACAATTTTAAAAGGAGGTTGCAAGGATACGAGGACACAACTTTTATGACATATATAAAAATCCTTGCTAAAAATTAGATGAAATATAGGTATTTAAGGTTAAACCTCTTTGTGATTTTAGCTTTTATTTTTTTACCTAAAACTGTATGGGCGACAGATATTATTCCACTTAATGTTGTAACAGAAGCTCCGGAATTTACAATAAGCTTGCAATTAGTATTTTTGCTTACAATACTTGGGTTTTTGCCGTCTATATTATTAATGATGACTTGTTTTACAAGGATTATCATTTCTTTGCATTTCCTAAAATCAGCAATGGGGACTCAGCAACAACCCCCAAACCAAATTATTTTAGGGCTTGCGCTATTTGTAACTATGTTTGTAATGAGTCCTATAGTTTCTATATTTTATAACGATGCATTTATTCCCTATCAGAATGATGAAATAACCCAAATGGAGATGGTGGAAAGAACGATAGCCCCTCTAAAAGAGTTTATGTTAAGACAAACTCGAGATGAAGATATTAAGTTATTCCTAGAACTATCAGGCTATAGTAACATTGAGGCTACAACTCAAGAAGAAATTCAAGAACAACTACCTATGCATATTGTAGTACCTGCTTTTATGATAAATGAAATTAGAGCAGGATTTATAATTGGATTTTTAGTTTATTTGCCATTTATAGTTATAGACATGGTTGTTGCATCAACACTAATGTCAATGGGTATGATGATGCTACCACCATCGGTAATAGGCGGCCTTAATAGCCCACTTTATTTGGATTCCATTTCCTATCCAGGATGTCAGCGTTGTTACAAAAAGTAAAGAGAATTCACTTTATCTTTAGACTGCTGGTTCATTATGTTTATGGGAAATGCAACAGATAAGTGCTGCATGTAATAAGTTTACCTAGTATATCATTTTATGCACAGTAATCTTATAATATTCCTGTTATGTTTAATAGGGCTTGACCAATATATCCATTAGCTGGTATTATCGACAAATAATTGCAGATACAGTTTCAGTTGATTTTGTCAAATTTGCAGATTTGTGACATGCCAGTTGGGTTTGACATATCTGTTACAACACTTTGTGGAGTTCATTTTTGCAAATTTTAAATTTTCCAGACAATTCACTTTTTCAACATCTTGCTAGCCTAGTTGTAAGCTTGTCCCAGATTCAGTGCTTAAATGTTAAACATGAGCTGAGGCACAAAACCATTCACTGAGGATAAATCTCCTTGTCTGTGATTAACTAATAATTAATGCTGATGGATAATGTTGGCTTCTTGATTCTTACTTAATGGCATTTTTG
>LNZR01000013.1 GCA_002007365.1 Epulopiscium sp. Nele67-Bin005
TGCTATTTTGAAGCAGGTTCAGGACCAAAATTTGAATTATGAAATTATTTCTACAGATGTAAAGACGCTTGATATTTCAAACTTAGACCAAGTAAAATCAACGGTTTTGACTCATAAACCCGATGTGATTATTAATTGTGCGGCATATACAGCAGTTGATAATTGTGAAACAGATGTTGAGGGTGCATACAAAGTTAATGCGATAGGGCCTAGAAATTTGGCAGTAGTAGCAGAAGAGTTAAATGCAAAACTTGTACATGTGTCAACAGATTATGTTTTTAAAGGTGAAAGTTTGGGTAGAGATTGGCGTGAAGATGACCAAGTTGAGCCTCAAAGCATATATGGGACTAGTAAGTTGATGGGTGAAAAATACATTCAAAATTTCAGCTCAAAATATTTTATTGTACGTACAGCTTGGCTATATGGAGAAGGAAATAATTTTGTGCGTACAATGATTAAACTTGCGCAAACAAATCCTGAGCTAAAAGTTGTAAATGACCAAGTAGGAAATCCAACATCTACAAAAGATTTGGCGATTGCCATTTTAAATTTGGCTAAAACAGAACTATACGGAATTTATCACGGAACTTGTGAAGGAACTTGTTCTTGGTATGATTTTGCTTGTAAAATCTTTGAAATTAAAGGGATTGATATAAAGGTAACACCTGTAACTAGTGAGCAATTTATTCGTCCAGCAAAAAGACCTGCGTTTTCTTCATTAGAAAATTTTATGTTAGAATGCGAAGGACTTAACACTTTTAGAAGATGGGAAGATGCACTAGAGGATTATTTACAGGGTGAATAAAAATATGAATTTTTATGCGATGATGATATAATAGAACTTTAATTTCATATGATAAGGATTTAGGGTTGAAAAAAATATAAACCACTTACATTTATTTTGAGGTGGATTATTGTAGATAAGGAGAAGAACATGGGAAAAATTAATGTAATCGAAACTAAAATTAGAGATTTAGTAATTATCGAGCCTCAAGTTTTTGGAGATGAGCGAGGGTATTTTTTAGAAAGTTATAGCGAGCAAGATTTTAAAGAAGCTGGGTTAAATATGAAATTTGTTCAAGATAATGAGTCACGTTCAAAAAAAGGTGTATTAAGAGGTCTACATTTCCAGACAAAACACACTCAAGGAAAATTAGTGAGAGTGGTGGAAGGAGAAGTTTATGATGTTGGAGTTGATTTAAGAGATGGTTCACCAACATATGGACAATGGGAGGCAGTAATGCTAACGGCTACAAACAAACGCCAATTTTATGTTCCAGAAGGTTTTGCCCATGGATTTTTAGTAGTATCAGATTTTGCAACATTCCAATATAAATGTACAGATTATTATGCTCCAGAATACGACAGTGGTATTTTGTGGAATGATAAAACTATAAATATTGATTGGCCACTAGATGGAATTGAAGAAGTTTTGTTATCGGAGAAAGATAAACAACAACAATCATTTGTAGATTTTAGAGCTAAACCATCAGTTTTCAAATATTAATTAATTTTAAGCACAGGTTAAATTTTCCTGTGTTTTTTTATATAAAAATTAAGCTTTCATATACCATTAAATATGTTTTGGGATTTCGAGAAAAATTCCTATCAGCTAGACAAAATAAAAATTTCATCTCACTAATAAAAATATTTTTCTAATTTTAAAGGATAACTAGAAAAATTTGCAAACCTGAAATTCAAAAATCGTGATGATGTTAAAAAAATGTCCTACGATAAAAAATTGTTTTTGGGGATGGTTTGCCCAAATAAATATAGGGGTAGGACAAACTATTTTATTTTAAATAGTATAATTGTTCCAATATAGGCACATCATAAAACCAAAGACAACTGAAAAATATAAGGAGTTGTATTGTATGGATAAAAAAAACTTAGGCTGCCTAACAACAGAGGCGAACAATAGAGCAACTTGCCATATTGATACAGTAGATACTAGGGAGATGGTTCGCCTTATGAATAGGCAAGATAAAGACGTTGCTAAAGCAGTTGAGAAGGAGTTACCCCTTGTTGCTCAAGCAATTGATTTAATATCTATTGGTCTAAAAAATGGTGGGCGCTTATTATATTTTGGAGCTGGCACAAGTGGAAGACTTGGGGTTTTAGATGCTTCTGAATGTATTCCGACTTTTGGTTTGAGTACCGAAACAGTGCAAGGTTTTATTGCAGGGGGATACCGAGCTTTGCGTCAACCTGTGGCTGAAGCTGAGGACAGCTTTAAAGAAGGAGAACAACTTGTTGAAAGCCTTCATATTACTAAAGATGATACTATAGTTGGAATTACTGCTAGTGGCTGTACACCGTATGTTTTGGGAGCAATAATTAGGGCAAATTATTTTGGGGCAGTAACTATTGGAATTTGTAATAACCCAAATAGTGAACTAAAAAAATTTGCTAACATGATGATTACTCCTATTGTGGGGCCAGAAGTAATTCAAGGTTCAACACGCCTAAAAGCAGGGACTTCACAAAAACTTGTACTCAATATGTTATCAACTGGAAGCATGATTAAAATTGGTAAAGTGTATAAAAATTACATGGTTGATATGAAACCAAGCAATGATAAATTGCGAGATAGAGCTGTTAGGCTTGTTTGTGATACTACCGAGGTAGATTATAAAACAGCGTTACAAACTCTTGAACAATGTCAATTTCATATTAAAAGTGCAATTATTATGCTATTACTCAGTTGTGACCAACAAAAAGCTATAGCTTTACTAGAAAGTTCAGATGGTTATGTGGCGAAAGCTTTGGCTAGCAACGGTTAGAGCTATGTGGTATATACAAAAATTGATTATTTCATTAATAACAATATTTATATCGATGTTTATAGTATTCTTTGTAATTTATTATATGCCAGGTGACCCTGTAGAAATTTTGGCTCAAGAAATAATTAGACAAGAAAATTTGCCTTATTATGTGGCGTATCAAAGAGCCATAACAACATTAAATTATAATCCTGATGAACCAATAATATCTCAATTATCAACGTATTTAAAAGGTATTGTATCGGGAGATTTGGGGTATTCTCTAACATACCAAAAACCAGTAATTGAGGTAATTGCACAGGCTCTACCATGGACATTATTAATTTTAGGTGTTGCACTAGTTATTTCCTTTATAATAGGAGTTTTAATAGGGGCATATTTGGCTCTAAAGGCTAGTGCAAAATTAAATATAAAACTACTAATTTATCAATCTGTATTTGGGGCAGTGCCAGATTATATAGTTGCATATATTTTAATATTTATTTTTTCGGTTACACTAAAATGGCTACCATCAAAGGGTGCATATACTTCAAGCGTAACAGTTGGGTTTAATTTGCCATTTATAGTTGATGTAGCAAAACATGCAACCTTACCAGTGTTAGCATATTTTTTAACTACGGTTTCAACTTGGATTGTGAATATGCGAGCAAATGCAGTAACTGTAATGGGTGAGGAGTATATAACATATGCCGTTATTAGAGGTTTGCCAAAAAAAACAATGCTTATACACTATTTAGGAAAAAATTCTATATTGCCAATGATTTCCAATTTAGCAGTGGCATTTGGAATGATGTTTGGGGGTTCACCACTCATCGAAAATTTATTTTTATACCCAGGTGTAGGATATTATTTAAATATAGCAATAAATCGAAGGGACTTTCCTTTGATGCAAGGAATGTTTTTTGTAATGATAATTATGTTGATAATGTCAAATTTAATAGCAGAATATGTTGGTCAAATTTTAAATCCACGATTAAAGGGTGAAAGTTATGATGATTTTTAAGAGTTTGTGGGAAAATAAAATATCTCGAGTGGGCATAATTATTATGAGTTTCTTCATTATAATAGCGATATTTGGGCCAATCATTTTTGAACCACCAAAATCCAATTATTTTAATCGGCTTCAACCCCCCTCATTTAAACATTGGTTAGGGACTGATTATGCAGGGAAAGACACGCTAATTCAATTGATTTTGGGAGCAAGAGGTGTACTATTAGTGGCAGTATATACGGCGATATTTGCCATAATATTTGCGTGTGTAATAGGAATAATAGCTGGATTAGCTGGAGGATTTATTGATACAGCTTTGATGTTAATAACAAATATTATAATAACTATACCAAGTTTTCCAGTTATGATGATATTAAGTATGACAATAAATATAAATAATGCTATAAGTTTTGGATTGGTGTTAAGTTTGTGGTCATGGGCAGAGGTAGCTAAATCTATAAGAGTTCAAGTTTTGAGTTTAAAACAAAAAGAATTTATAGAAGCTAATAAATTCATGTGTATTAATAAAAATTATATTGTTGTGCATGATATATTACCGAATTTGATTTCTTATATATCAGTAAATTTTATTGTAATTATGAAAAATGCAATGCTATCAAGTGTTGGGCTTATGTATTTGGGGCTAGTGCCTTTTGATGGAAATCATTGGGGAATGATGATTTATATTGCAATTTCACAAACGGGGGCATTATTAGGAGGGGGTTCTATAATATATTTTTTAGCTCCTGTAACGAGTATGATTTTGTTCCAATTAGGAGCATATTTAATAGCAATAGGTATAGAGGAGGGGACTTTGAGGAGTTGATGAAAAATGAAGCCTATATTAGAACTTGAAAATTTATCTATCAATTATAAGACCCAAAATGGGGTAATAGAGGCGTGTAAAAATATTTCATTAATGATTAATAAGGGAGATATTGTTGGGATAATTGGAGAGAGTGGAAGTGGAAAATCAACTTTAATTTCTAGTATTTTAGGAGCAGTAAATAAGAGTGCATATATACAGAGTGGGAAAATTAAATATTATGATAAAAATAATGAAATTGTAGAGTTAATATCAATGAATAAAAAGAATGTATTTTATAGAAATAATTCAATAACGGGGGTATTACAGTCAGCACAAAATGCTTTAAATCCTACCTTAACTATAGGACAACATTTTTTTGAGACAGCATTAGCTCATTCACCAAAATCATCTTTTTTATATAAACAAAAATTTAAAAGCGAAATTTTTACTGAGGCAAAAAAATTACTTATAAGTGTAGGACTTTCTGAAGAAGTATTGAATGCTTATTCTTATCAATTAAGTGGAGGAATGAAGCAACGTGTAATTATTGCTATAAGTTTAATTTTAAAGCCTAGAAT
The DNA here is from genome assembly GCA_002007365.1 of Epulopiscium sp. Nele67-Bin005. Taxonomy (GTDB): domain Bacteria; phylum Bacillota; class Clostridia; order Lachnospirales; family Cellulosilyticaceae; genus Epulopiscium_D. The sequence continues at coordinate 5,161 of LNZR01000013.1, forward strand.
TTTAATTTTAGATGAACCTACAACAGCTCTGGACGTAATTACCCAACGCCAAGTACTGGAAATCCTACAAAGTTTAAATGCTAAATATACTATTACAATAATATTTTTAACGCATGACATTGGAATTATTAGTGAGCTTGCAACCAAAATAGCTGTTATGCATGAAGGAAAAATGGTGGAATTTAACTCTACAGAGAATATTTTAAATTATCCAACTCATGCCTACACTAAAAAATTGATGAGTTGTTTAACGATTACTAATCCTAAAACTTTAATATCAACCGAAGGTTTACAAACTGACAATTTAATTATTCTTAAGGATATAAATTTAAATATCAACAAAAAGAACATTTTGTCAAACATTAATTTGACTATACAAAAAGGCGAAATTGTAACTATTGTAGGAGAAAGTGGAAGTGGAAAAACGACATTAGGTAAAGTTATTGTAGGGGGATATACGCCTACTTCGGGAGAGATATTGTATGAAAATCAAAATTTAAATTGTATATCTAAAGTCGAATATAAAAAATATAAATTAAAAACTCAATTTATACACCAAGATGTATATTCGGCACTAAATCCTAATAAAACAATTTATCAAACACTTACATTACCAATTTTTTACCATAAATTGTATAAATCAAGGCAAGATGTGTTGGGAAAGTTAAAATATTATTTAAGTGAGGTAGGGTTAAATCCACCAGAACAATTTTTGAATAAATATCCATCACAACTTAGTGGGGGTCAGCGTCAAAGAATTTTATTTGCACGAGCATTATTGATGAAACCAACATTAATTATAGCTGATGAGCCAGTATCTATGATTGATGTTGCATTAAGGATTGAGATGTTAAATCTTATTATAAAAATGAATAAAAAATGGGGAATTTCATTCGTATATATAACTCATGATTTAGTGACAGCTTCTTATATTTCTCCAAATGGAAAAATTGTTGTGATGTACAAAGGACGACAAGTTGAAGTAGGTAAAGTGTATGAGACTATTCAAAATCCGAAGCATGAATATACAAAAAAATTAGTAGGG
>LNZR01000014.1 GCA_002007365.1 Epulopiscium sp. Nele67-Bin005
AGTAAAGAAACTGAGCATCACAGATGTTAACGAAACAGTGCTGCTGCTTGTCACACCAACGATGTCTGAGCTGGGAAAGCCACTGGAAGGCCTGGGATGTGGTGACCTGAGAACACAGATGGCTGGTTTTTAACAATGTCAAAGAGATTTCAGGCAACAACAGATACAGTAAAAATGATGAGCAGGTGGTATTATGATCATAACTATTTTTGCTTTAGTCTGAGCCTATGATCTATTATTATCTACCTATTTTAGTGAAATGGAGGCAGAAGCTGTACTACTCCTACTCAGGTTTTTCTTAAATTTAAGGAAAAGTTTTTTTAGGCTGCAAATTGATAATTGAACTCTATACTATATGACTTGAGATATTCCGTAAACTATAAATGTAACCTCAGAAAAGCAAAATCAAAAATACACACTATAAGGTATTTTACACACCTTTATGACAAGTAGATTCGGTTTTACCACCAAAGTTAGTAGCTTAGTTAGGCTAAAAAAAAAAATCCAGTTTATGGGTTGTTTCAATTGTCATTACCTTTTGGGCAATGAGTGCAGTTATGGACTATTTAGAGAAAAACAAACAAAAACATTTTACTAAACTACCACTACAGGAGCAACTTACAAATAAAGCTAACAGCAGGCCAACGCGAAGCTAGAGCTGCGTTCAGGGAGGAAAAAAGGTTTTTGGACTTAAGCTCCTGGTTTCCATGAATTTGAGTTAAGTTGTTCTTCTTAAATATGGTTAAATATGGTTTCGGGTTCCGTAAAGAAATGTATTTCCTTATGTATATTTACGGATCTACGGACAGCTGTCGCATACTGTACAAAAAAGTGGAAACAGGGCATCAATAGGGAGCATTATGTTCGTTCAGAGTGGCTAGCTGGTAGCTCTAAACTCCAGCAGATATTTTGCTGGTCCCATCTTCTCTTTGACAAGGATTCTCGCTCAGTGAAAACTTCCTGGTTCACTACCGGATTCACTGACCTTGTCCTTCTGTCCTGGGCAATTGAGAGGCACGTAAATCAAAAAGTCACAGAGACTGTGCTGTGAAATTGAGTTTGGGAATGAATGCTTCTTTTATTCAAACCAAATGCGTATTGTGCATTAAGTGACAAGTTGTGCATTTGAGTGGAAGTTGCATTTATTAATAAGATATTTAGGACAGTGTGTGTAACGTTGTGTGAGTGAGAGGGGAAAGACAAGAGGGACAGTGTGTGTAGGTGTTTTAGGTGGCGGTTAGATAACAGGTGTGTGTACGTTGTGATAAATGATACAGGTGTTCTTATAGCTCATCCGGTTACATTAAATACATAAATACAAGCTATGACGTACTCTTTACCGTCTCCCACCCCCAAAAGCATATAGATCAGAGATTTGGTCTAAAGATTTTTCTTCATAATCCACAGATAAATCATCTACGAACCACTGTTTAAATAATGCCTGTGCCATCTCCTCAAGTGTAGCGTTCATTTGGTTGTTAAGCTCGATTTATCATCTAAAGAAGAAAGTATATCGGCTATGGCTTTTTGTTCTTCCAAAGGTGGTAAGTTAATAGAATACTTTATTATTGTCGCTTTATCTCCTCTTGGCATTTTTGTTCCCTTAGCTGTAATTGTCATAAATTCAAAAAAATCATCTTGTGATAAAACATAATATAGATACTTAGAATTAATTTTATCATTTGATTGCATTATCAAAATATCGGTTGATGCTCCTCCATGCTTATCAGCATACCAAATCTTTTTAAAATATGGTCTTATATTAGAAATTAGTACATTTCCTTTACTATATTTAGGTGTTACTTTTGATTTGGGTAATCCTGATGAGCTTGTAATCCCTCCTTTATTAGTTAACATATTTTCTGTGGAAATATAATTATCTACATTTACATATTCCATAGTAATTTTTTCTGTGGAATAATTACATACCTCACCCAACTTTACTTCTTTCCATTCACTCATTATATCAACTCCAACTTTTTATATTCAAATAATTATACCACAAAATATATCTACTATCTAAATTTAAGTTTATTATTCAAAATACAGCTCAAATTCACAAATATAGCATGATTTTTAAAATTGGGAGCTAACTTTTTCAAAAATTTTTCGATTTAATGTTTAAAATGCATTTAAGTTGGAAAAACTACATTTATACGTAAAAAAGCCTATAACTGCACAAAGCAGTTATAGACCTTTGACTATTGCATAAGTTTTGATACTTCTAAATCTAATACGCTCATAATTTCATCAAGTGGTAAGAAGATATACCCTTCTTGTTCGTATGGTGCGTAAGTAAAATGTGGTGCATTTGGTAAGTTGGCTACGTCAGTTTCTACCTCACCCAAAACAAATGCATCTTCAGCGTAACGTTCCATTCCTTCACGATATTTTGTATTATCTAGCTGGAAATTAATAGTTTTGTTTCCATAAATTAAAGTATAATAACTCATCATAGAGTCGGTACTTGCATCATATGAAGACATTTCATAAACTTTAAATGCATCTCCGTAAACATCTTGAAGCGAACCTAAAGAAACTACTATCGTGTTATCTTTTGCTAACAATAAAACGTCTTCTGTTCTTAATGTTGCTTGAGGTGGATTAATTATATCTTGGAAGAAATCAAACATAATATTTATTGATGAACTCAGCGAATTTGTGTGAGTCCCTAGTTCAACAGCTACATAAGTTGCATCATTTAACTTTGGCATAACAGCAGACTCAATAACACCTTGAGATAAATTACTTCCCATTTGTGTTTTAAATGTTGTAAATTCATCTGCTACCCCTTGAATTACAAGGGCTGGCATATTGCTTGCACTAGATAAATCATAAAGAGAACGTTCAATATTAATAGAGCCATCGTAATTTACTAGTTGTGGCCCAGAAACTGCCATACCTTGGAATGTATTTGGCATTCTCATAGCAATATCAAATACTCCAGAAGCACCCAAGCCGTTTCCTTGCAAAAATACTTTCTCTGCAGTAACTGGATAACTTGCTACAGCTTGCACAAACGCACTCTCAAATGAATACATAGCTTGGTATTGTGACCAAGAAGGCGAAGACGTATAGCCGTTTGGTGATACTAATACATAATTATATTCTTCTGCATATGCATCAATATCAATTCCATTTTGCATCAATTGAGAAGTTGGAGTATTTTCGTTGCCATAGGCATCGTGTAGCATAAATAGCATTCTCGACTCTTCCCATGTGTAACCAGATGGAACATACAAATTAAAAGGAACAATTCTATCAGCTTCAGCAGAAACTAGGTGTGCATTTTCATTTTTAAATACTTCACCTGATGGCATATAAAAAGATTGCCAAAGCCAACCAGTATTTCTTGTTCCATCAGCTACTTCATTCATATAATTTGCCCATGTATAACCGTCTGGAAGCTCAGCTACAGCCCCACCATTCCACAGATTGCTAGGACGTGACGCACCTAAAGTTATTTCATCATTTGCAACTGATAAATACCCCGTTTCCTCAAAAACGTATTTACCCATAATCCCCATAACATCTTCTAGAGGTAAGAAGTATACATTTCCTCTATAATCAATTTCAGAATTCTCAAAAGCAAATTCTACATTTAAGCTAGTATTTTCTTGATTAATTGCCATAATTGCATCACTTGGTGCAGGTTGATATTCAATATAATCATAAGTACCTGAATTAATTTCATCTTGAGTTAGGTCAATTTCTAATTGCCAAACTTTTTTTATGTAATCCCCAGTTGTTGATAAGTCAAATTCCGTGTGGTTAATTCCTAAAACATTATTATCTATTGTAAAATCAAAATAAGGTGCATATAACTTTTGAAGCTCATCAATTGAAATCATTAAATTGTCATTTTTATCAAAGTAATATGACTGCTCTAAGTTGTATTTTACTAGAGGGTCATATGAAGTAGGGTTTATAGTTGAGTCAAAAAATACTGTTGAGTTATTTCCTCCATCAGTCCTAAAAAAATAAGTTGTTCTATCACTTGAGAACTCTATAAATTGGTGATTAGCCTTATCTATAGCCTCATTTGCATAAATAGGAGCAGTCATTGCTAATGTTAGCCCTAATAAAGATAATTTTTGATACCACTTTTTCATTATTCTTACTCACTTTCTATAATTAAATTTTTTGTTGCTATGTCCATTTTATCTTACATAAGAACAAGTGTCAATTATTTATACATAAATGACAAAAAAACCCACCTTTTCTACAAAAGGTAGGTTTTTCATTTTAATATGCCCGAGACCGGAATCGAACCGGTACGGATGTTACTCCGCAGGATTTTAAGTCCTGTGCGTCTGCCAGTTCCGCCACTCGGGCATATAGCGACCCAGAAGGGACTCGAACCCTCGACCTCCGCCGTGACAGGGCGGCGTGCTAACCAACTGTACCACTGGGCCAAAGCAATTATGCTTCAGTACAGAAGTAATAGTATCACACCTTTTCGAGTTTGTAAAGTCTTTTTTTAAATTTTTTTGTTGGATTTTTTTGTAATTTATCTAAACTCGTACTTCTCCAGTACGACCAAGGACAGCTTTATTAGCTTCAAGAACTGGATTTACAACCTCTTTAAGGTACATCTCAACTTGCATACTGCTAGCCCCAATAAACTTTTTAGCATCTAAAATATCTTCTAATTCTTCTTTTGTCATATTAAATGTACCATCAGCAATAATTCTTTCAATTAAATCATTGTGCTTTCCTTCAACTTTAACGTTTGCTCCAGCTTCCATAGAAAGAACTCTTACTTTTTCATGTAATTCTTGACGGTCTCCACCACGCTTTACACCTTCCATCAAAATTACTTCTGTTGCCATAAATGGAAGTTCTGATTGAATTCTCGCCTCAATAACTTTTGGATAAACTACTATACCACTTACTACATTTAAATATGTTTCCAAAACTGCATCTAAAGCTAAAAATGACTCTGCTACTGTCAAACGCTTATTTGCACTATCATCTAAAGTTCTTTCAAACCACTGAGTAGACGCAGTTACAGCTGTATTTGTAGGTTGAGAGATTACAAATCTTGCTAGTGATGACATTCTTTCACTACGCATAGGGTTACGCTTATAGGCCATAGCTGATGATCCAATTTGATTTTTTTCAAATGGTTCTTCAAGTTCTTTTAAATGTTGAAGTAATCTCATATCATTACTGAATTTATATGCAGATTGAGCAACTTGGCTTAACACATTTACAACTCTTGAGTCAAATTTTCTTGAATAAGTTTGTCCAGTAACTGGGTATACATCATCATACCCTAATTTTTGTGCCACCAAATTATCTAATTTGCGTACTTTATCATAATCATTATCAAATAGAGTCATGAAAGTTGCTTGTGTTCCTGTAGTTCCTTTTACTCCACGAAGCTTTTTGCTTGCCAAAATTTCTTCAATTTCTTCAACGTCCATCATTAATTCTTGTATCCATAAAGTTGCACGCTTTCCTACTGTAGTAAGCTGTGCCGCCTGAAAATGCGTAAACCCTAGAGTCGGTAACTCTTTGTACTCATCTGCAAATTTAGCTAATGAACTAATAACATTTAATACTTTTACACGGATTAACTCTAATGCTTCATGCATAATAATAAGGTCGGTATTATCACCAACATAACAGCTAGTAGCTCCTAAATGAATGATTGGCATAGCTGAAGTAGCTTGTTCTCCATATGCATGAACATGAGCCATAACATCATGACGAACTTTGCTTTCCCATTCTTGCGCAACTTCATAATTTACATCATTTTGATATTGTTTAAGCTCTGCAATTTGTTCGTCTGTAATATTTAAACCAAGTTCTTTTTCAGTTTCTGCAAGTGTTACCCAAAGTTTGCGCCATGTTGTAAACTTCTTATCTTCTGAAAATAAATATAACATTTCTTTACTTGCGTATCTTCCCTCAAGAGGGCTTTTGTAAGAATTTCTCATTGTAAAACCTCCAATTGTTTTTCATAATTATAGCACAACTATTTTTGTGGAGCAAATTTTCGACAAATGTTGTATAATATAGAAGTGATTTATTTTTGATAATTTTATTCTAAATCATGTATTTCTAGTTATAATTTATAAATTATTATTTTTATCATTAAGTATCAACATTATATATAAAATTTTTTGTAATATGAAAGGTAATTGTTATGGAAAAAAAGCGAAAATCTTTAGGTGATTTAATTGAAGGGTTACAAATTTTGGTGCTGGAGTTAATTTTTCTTTGTATTTCTGCATGTTTGGTGATGAGCAAAGTTCACAATTTGTTAAAAAAGGCGTACAAGCTCTACAAAAAAGTTCTTAAATCTCTTAAATAACAAAAAAGCTGTAGACCAAATTTAATCTACAGCTTTTTTTATTAATCTACAGTTCTTACAAGGCGAACAGAATTTAACATATTATCTCCACCTTCACCTTTGGCATCACTTTCTGGATATTTCTGTGAAAATCTAACGCCACCAGCTCCATGGGTATCATTTCCTCCATCATCAACAGCATATCCAAATGCAACATACCAAGCATAATAATTTGTTGGGTCTTGACTACTAAAATATGCCGAGGTATTTGTCCAGTAATAATAAAATTCGTTATCTAAAAGCTCACTACATTCAAAATAAGCTGGGTCGATTGCAGGGTATGAACCACTATAATCTACAAGGCTTTGAAGCTCCTTAACATCTGGTAATCGCCAATCTGTATAGCCTGCATAATCAGAATTTTTGGCAAGTACCAACGCCTCTTCCCAATCAACAGCCACTCCAGCATCAACCGACATCCACATCAAACCAGTTCCATTATCAGTTACTGTACCATCTCCATTATCTACAAAATCATTTACAGCATACTCTTCTCCACGTACAGCTCTAACGTTTTTACCCATTGCTGGAGCAGACTCTGCGATATAAGCTTTGATGTGACCAGTTGCATGATTTACCCCAAACGCAACTCCATTTCTTGCACCTTCTTCTTCTACCAGATAATAATTACTAGACCAAAACTGCCCTTCATCTTTAGAAACTGCTGTGCTTCCTTCACCTTCTGGTGGAATATTTGCCTGTGGAACTTGTGATGAGTTTGTACCTTGAGGACCTCCATTTTGCATTGGTGGTGGAGAATTTTCGTCTTCTCCTTGAGCAACCTCTGGTCTTTCTGGTGGAATCATTCCTTCTTCAAGTTCTGGCATTTCATTATTTGGTAAACGTTGTTGGCTAGTTCCTTGAGGACCTCCATTTTGTGAATTTCCCCCTTGAGGTGCGCCCCCTTGTTGAGAACTATCTGGCATTACAAAATAACTAATATCAATATATGGCCACCCCTCCGAAAAATCACTTATAGAAAATAACTCTACAGCTGTTGGTAAACGCCAATCTGTATATCCTCCAAGCTCCAAACTTTCGCAATATTCCATAGCTTGCGACCAAGTCATTTTGCTATCAATCGGGATTTCTTGCCACATCAACCCCGTATTATTATCACTAATTGTACCATCTCCATTATTTGTAAATGAAAATTCTAAACTATCATAATCAGCATCTTGCCCAAAATAAGAACTCGCCTCATCATAAGTAATAACATTTCCATCTTTATCATAACTTTCATATTGCCCAGTAGTTACAATTTTTGAATTTCCAGTATAAGTTTGAACTACACTTTCTGCTTCTGAAATAACTTCTTCCTCCGTATTTTCAACAACCACTTCAACTTCTTGTTCCACCTCTTGTACAATAGGCTGATCATTAGCACTACACCCAATCGCAGGAATTACCAATATTCCTGATAATACTAAAGCTACAAACTTTTTCATAAATCTCTCCCTTTCTCAAATAACCTAACCTTTAACTATCACTTTATTTTCATCATCTAACATAATAGATAATAAATTTGCACTTATCTCCAAGTTAGCAACACTAGAATATAAATCATTCTCCTCTAAAAAATGCACAGTCATTAAATTTGATATGCTGCTTAATTTTACAAGAATAGCTTTAATTTTAATAAATTGAATTCGACTTTCTTCACTAATATAACATTCCACTACACAATTTTTTGTTGAGATAAAAATATCTTGATCATCATCTCTTTCAAAAATTCTATATTTTAGATTTGTTGAAATTCTATATTCCATAAAAATCTCCTCTAATATGTTTGGATATGTAAAATATTAATCGAATTATAAACCTAAGTCTATTTTTTGTCAATAATATTCACACACTCCTCACACTTTATTCATTGAATTATCACAAAAAAAGATAAACAACTATTTTCAAATTGTTTATCTTAAATAAATTTATTTAACTATTGCACCCGATGCCATTTCTCCAAGAGGACCAACAGCAACCAAATTTCCTTCATTATCCGAAGCACAAAGTATCATACCTTCAGACATAATTCCTCTTAGTTTTACAGGCTTTAAGTTATTTACTACAATAACTTTTTTGCCAACAAATTCATCTGGTGAATAGTGCATCGCAATGCCTGAAACAATTTGCTTAATTTCATCTCCAATTTTAATTTTAGATACTAAAAGTTTATCAGCTTTTGGAACTTTTTCACACTCAATAACTTCGCCAATTCTAAGTTCTGTTTTAAAGAAATCATCAATAGAAATTTCTTCAAATTTAGTTTCTTCCTTTTTAGAAGATTGTTTTTTAGGTGCTTCTTCTGTAACTTTTGGCAATAATGTATCTAAATATTCTAGTTCTTTATCTTTATCAATTCGAGGGAAAATATTTTGTCCTTTTTTTGCCACAACATTTTTTGGTAAAGTTCCCCAAGTTTTAATTGTTTCCCATTCAGTATATTGACCACGAGTTATCCCAATTTGCTCCCAAATCTTTTCTGGAGTTTGAGGCATAAAAGGCTCAATCATAACACTAACAATACGTAACCCCTCAGAAAGAGTATACAAAACTCCTGCTAACTTAGCTTTATTTGCTTCATCTTTTGCAAGTACCCAAGGCATAGTTTCATCAATATATTTGTTTAATCGTCTAATAATTACCCAAATATTTTCTAAAGCCTGATTTAGGTACAACTTCTCCATATTTTGTTCCATAAGCTCAACTTGTTCTTTAATTAAAGTTTGAACTTGTGCATCAAATTCATTACCTTCTTGCTCTTCTTGCAACTGATTATTTTCAAAATATTTCATAGTCATAGCTACAGTTCTTGAAGTAAGGTTACCCAAGTCGTTTGCAAGGTCATAGTTTATTCTATTAATAAGCGCCTCATTTGAGAAATTACCATCTTGTCCAAAAGCAATTTCACGAAGTAGGAAATATCTAATCGCATCACTACCATAACGCTTAACTAAAAAACTCGGGTCAACAACGTTCCCCTTAGATTTACTCATCTTTCCACCGTTAATAACTAACCAACCATGACCAAAAATTTGTTTTGGCAACTCTTCACCAAGAGCCATCAAAATTGCAGGCCAAATAATAGTATGGAAACGCAAAATTTCTTTTCCTACTATATGAACATCTGCAGGCCAAAATTTCTTATACATCTCATCATTTTCACTCATAAATCCAAGAGCAGAAATATAATTTGATAACGCATCTAACCATACATAAACTACATGACCCTCATCAAATTCAACAGGAATTCCCCAAGTAAACGAAGTCCTAGAAACACATAAATCCGAAAGACCTGCATACAAAAAGTTATTTAACATTTCATTTTGTCTAATTTGAGGTTGAATAAATTCTGGATTTTGCTTAATATGCTCAATTAACTTATCTTGATATTTAGAAAGTCTAAAGAAGTATGCTTCCTCCTTAACTTCCTCAACATCACGCCCACAATCTGGACATTTACCTTCTGCTAGCTGAAGCTCCGTAAAGAAAGACTCACAAGGTGTACAATATAGACCTACATATTCACTTTTATAAATATCCCCTTGGTCAAAAAGTTTTTTAAATATTTTTTGAACAGTTTCACGATGCTCAGTATCTGTAGTTCTAATGAATTTATCGTACGAAATATCCATAGTTTCCCACAAATCTTTTACCCAATCAACAATATTATCTATAAATTGTTTAGGGGTAACTTTTTCTTCTTCAGCACGGCGTTCAATTTTTTGCCCATGCTCATCAGTCCCAGTTAAAAACATAACATCATAACCACATAATCTTTTATATCTTGCCAGTGCGTCAGATGCAACTGTAGTATAAGAATGTCCAATGTGTAATTTATTGCTTGGATAATAAATTGGAGTAGTAATATAATAATTTTTCTTCATGTGTTAAATACAATCCTTTCGTTCTCTGTAAGTAAATTCAACGCTTATATTATACGCCATCAACAAAATATAAACAAGAGCGTTATTTAAATATGAAATTTTGGTTTTAAAAATTGCACAAATTGTTTATACTTTATATAATACAATTACACAAAATTTGGAGGTTTCAGTTATGAACTATTTAGGACGTGAACCTATCAACGCCTACACTCATTTTTTCGCCGCACTACTTTCTATAATGGGAACTATAGCATTAATTTCATTTGGAACAAAAAATGAACCATTGCCAACAATTATGTTAATTTCATTTATAGTGTTTGGTCTAAGCTTAACAGCTCTTTATACAGCAAGTGGAATTTATCATTTTGTCATCGCAAAAGATCAAGTTATCTTAAAATTAAAAAAGATAGATCATGCTATGATTTTTGTTTTAATTGCAGGCTCATACACACCATTTTGTATGCTTAGCCTAACTGGCATTTGGCGCTGGGGAATAATAACTGTAATTTGGGGACTTACTATATCAGGAATATTATTAAAAATTTTCTGGATTGATATGCCCCGTTGGTTATCAACAAGTATGTATATTGGAATGGGCTGGTTTTCCTTAATTGCACTCCAACCACTCTATAACGCACTCTCTCCACAAGCTTTTTTGTGGCTAGTTATAGGAGGAGTAATGTATACAATTGGAGGAATAATTTATGGAATTAAAAAACCAAATATCTCAAAACATTTTGGCTTCCATGAAATTTTTCATATATTTGTAATGCTCGGTAGCACCTGCCACTACTACGCTGTTTTCCAATATTTGCTATAAATATTTTAAAAATAAACCATATTCAGCAATTAAGTTGAACATGGTTTATTTTTATTATAGTGCGATACTAATAATTAGTTTTTCGCCTACTAACTTCATATCATCACGGCTTACACAACCGATACGGTGAGATAATCTCCCTTTTGAAATAGTTTTAATTTGCTCACAAAGCACAATTGAGTCATAAGTTAAAAACCCATACTGCTCTTTAGTTAAAGTGTAATGCGTCGGCATATCTTTTTTACATTTTGAAGTAAGTGGTACACATATAACCGTTGGTGAATAATGATTTCCGATATTGTTTTGAATAATTAATACAGGGCGAATTCCAGCTTGTTCACTGCCATCTCCTACCCCTAAGTCTGCTTCATACAATTCTCCACGCTTTGGATATATGTATTTTATATCTTTATTAGGTGCGTTCATAATATTGTTTGCCACTAAAAATATGGACAATTATTAAATTCATAATTCTATTTTTATGGGTCTAACACTTGCCTAGTAGCTTCTCCTTTTCTATATAATTTCTAATTAATAAAGTTTCCATATTATAAAAAACTTACATTTACAACCAATGTAGCCCCTATTTTTGTTGGCTTTTTGTTGTTAATTTTATTATTGCCACATAATAAAAATCTTAAACACTTCATACACAAAAAAAAAATAATTTTTTAATTTTTTTTATCAACCTCCATAAACCCTTTTATTTACAATGATTTGACATACAAAAAAATATATAATAATATTGTTTGAACCACAAAAATGTGTAAATATCTAAGATTTAGGTGCTTTATTATTATTTACACATATATTAAATAGGAAGAAACTCCACATAAAATGGAACTTCTCTACATTTTTTTATTAATTAAAGGAGAATAAAATGGAAGACAATATCTTAGAACAAAAATTTAGCACCCTCGACCTACTAAAATACGCCCTACCTACAGTACTTATGATGATTTTTATCAGCGTCTACACATCAATTGATGGAATGTTTGTAGCACATTTTGTATCAGAAGACGCATTAGCATCAATCAATTTTGTATTACCAATATTTTTTACAGTTATGGCCCTTGGTTTAATGTTATCTACAGGTTCAAATGCCATCATTGCAAAAGAACTCGGTGAACAAAAACCAGAAGAAGCACGCCAATTTTTCACATTGATTTATGCAACAGGAGTAACAGTTGGCATTATAATCTCACTAATAGTCATAATTTTTTCCGACCAAATTTTAGTTCTAATAGGCTCAACCCCCTCACTTTACGAATACACAAAGCCTTATATGACAACGCTTGCAATGTTTTTCCCATGTTTATTTCTACAAATATTTACCCAAAACTTTTTTATTACAGCAGGAAGACCTCACTTTGCACTAATAACATGTATTTTAGGTGGGTTCACAAATATTTTATTAGACTATATTTTTATTGGAAAATTAGGATTTGGAATTGTAGGAGCAGCACTTGCCACAGGACTTGGGTTTTGTATCCCTGGAATATTTGGATTGCTATTTTTTAAATTTAACAAACAAACTCCGTTATATTTCACTAAAATTACTATGGATAAGCAAAAATTATTGTTAAGTTGTATGAATGGTTCATCAGAATTTGTTAGTCAAACTTCACAAGCAATAAGCACATTTTTATTTAATCTTATACTAATTAATCTCATTGGGGAAGCTGGTGTTACAGCAATAACAGTTATTTTATATGTACAAATGATACAATCAGCTATATATATTGGCTATTCTTTGGGCGTTTCACCTATAATAAGCTATAAATTTGGTGCTGGTGAAAAAGAACAGCTAGAACATATTTTCAAAACTAGCCTAAAAACTATATGTATAGCTTCAGCAATAGTTATTACATTTTCAATTATTTGTGTAGATACAATCGTCGGAGTCTTTATTGAACCAACAAGTGATACTTTTGCCCTAACAAAAAATGGATTTTTACTATTTTCTAGTGCATATATTTGTATGGGATTTAATATTTTTACCTCAGCAATGTTTACCGCATTCAATAATGGAAAGATTTCAGCAATATTATCTCTGTCAAGAACTTTTTTATTTACTACAACATTATTGGTAATACTTCCAAATTTTTGGGGATTAAATGGAGTATGGTTAGCAGTTCCTATAGCTGAAGCTATAACAATTATATTATCAATTACATTTATTAAAAAATATTATCAAATTTATTTCAAATAAATTTAAAAGCATATATCTTTGCAAAATATATAATAATATTATTATTTTAATAGAAAGTTAGAGGAATAATATGAACTTTAATCAATTACCCGAAAAAACTAAAGGAATACTTCTTATTATAATTTCTGCGTTAGGATTTGCAATTATGTCTGCATTAGTAAAATTATCTGGTGATTTACCGAGTTTTCAAAAAGCTTTCTTTAGAAATCTGGTAGCAGTGTTTGTGGCTGGCTGGCTAGTACATAAACACAAAGGAAGCTATACGGGTAGCAAAGAAAATTGGAAGCTATTATTTTTGAGGTCATTTGCAGGAACATTAGGTGTAATTTTTAATTTCTACGCCATAGACCATTTAATACTTTCAGATGCCAATATGCTAAATAAATTATCTCCGTTATTTGTAATCATTTTTTCTTATATATTTCTAAAAGAAAAAATCCACAAAGAACAAGTACTCGCAATAATAATAGCATTTTTGGGGTCACTTTTTATAATCAAACCAACATTTTCCCTAGAGGCACTCCCTGGGATATCGGGAATTTTGGGTGCTGTAACAGCTGGGATAGCCTATACATGTGTAAGAGCCTTAGGAAAAAGTGAACCCTACTACACCGTAGTTTTTGTATTTTCACTATTGTCATGTATTATGATACTTCCATTTGCAATGTTCACCTACCAACCAATGGAATTTATACAGCTTGCATATTTATTACTAGCTGGGGTATGTGCAAGCATTAGTCAATTTTGCCTAACTTTAGCGTATAAATATGCACCAGCAAAAGAAATTTCCATTTTTGATTATACAAATGTTATCTTTTCAGCAATAATTAGTATGATTTTATTTAATATGTTGCCTGATTTACTCAGCATTATAGGATATGCAATTATTTTTGCAGTTGCATTTTATATGTACAAATTCAATCAAAAGGTTGTGGATTAGAAAAAGAGGGTTTAAAATGCCCTCTTTCTTTTGTTGTGTCTTTATTTAACAAATAATCATTTACATTTTTGGTACAGATTTTTAAACATAGGACAATTTTTTCACATCATCACGATTTTTGAATTTGGGAATTTCAAATAGGATTTAGAAAACAGAGTAAAAAAATAAAGTGATATTTTCAAATAAGTATAAAAAAAGAGGCTGTACAAGTGAATACAACCTCTAAAATTTATTTTCTAATAATAATATCGTTTCTTTTTGGTCCATTTGATATCATAGTGATTGGGAAACCTAGATGTTGTTCAACAAAAGTAATATAATCTTTTGCTTGCTGAGGTAATTCATCATACTCAGAAATCCCACTAATATCACATTTCCAGCCATCTAAATATTCAAAAACAGGCTTTGCATTATTTAATTCTACTGTGTTTGGGAAAATTGTAGTTTGTTCTCCATCAATTTCATAAGCAACACAAACTGGAATTTTATCTAAATATCCAAGAACATCAATTAGCGAAAAAGCAACATCTGTAGTTCCTTGTAAAATACAACCATATCTTGATGCCACACAGTCAAACCACCCCATACGACGAGGTCTTCCAGTAGTTGCACCAAATTCTCCTCCATCTCCTCCACGAGTACGAAGTTCATGAGCTTCATCGTTAAAAATTTCACTTACAAATGCACCCGCTCCAACTGCTGAAGAATAAGCTTTTACAACTGTTACAACTTTATC